>JAASTB010000108.1 GCA_021767625.1 Wenzhouxiangella sp. | reverse complement strand
CTTGGGTCATGTTCTTGCCCTCGTCGCTCGCATTGTCGTCGTTGCTCGATGGGGACTGTTCGCTTTCCGTCGGCTCGGCCGGCGCTTCCATCTCCCCGCCGTCCTGCTGCCCCTGGCAGGCAGCCAGGGCGAGGAGCAGGAGCACGGGCGCTCCGAGGCGGAGCAGTTTCTTGGCTGACATGGCGATCTCCAGGAGTCGTTGACTGGGGAGATTATGGCATTGCCGTCGGCGGGCTGCATGCGGTGGGATCGGCCTCCATCAAGGCGCTGCAGGTCGCGGTCGCCTCCCCGACCTACCAGCGGTGATAGGCCGGGTGCCCGGGCTTGACGGCGACGAACCTGCCCGTCGCCCGGTCGCAGATCTCGCCGCCGGCCGACAGTTGTGCCTCGACGCTGACGATGCCCTTCTCGTCGGTATCCGTCACCCAGGCTTCCAGGTGCAGCGGACCGTCCGACGGCGTGGGGCGCCTGAGCTTGACGGCGTATTCCATGGTCACCGTGCACGGCGGTTTCTCGAGACCCTGCGACTGCATCAGGTGCCAGGCCGCGGTCCAGTTCATGTGGCAGTCGAGCAGCGAGCCGATGATGCCGCCGTTGAGCACGCCGGGAAAAGCCTCGTGGTGGGCTTCGGGTTGCCAATCGGCCACCACGCGTTCCCCTTCAGCGAACGAGCGGATGCGAAGTCCTTTCCCGTTGGCCGGCCCGCAGCCGAAACAGGCGTTGTGCGGGGCGTAGCGTTCCTGCAGGCAGGGTTCGTTCATGTTTCCTCCGTCACGGCTGTTCTTGCCGGTGTGTTCGCGGGTGGAACACGCGGCTAGTTGTTCAGGGTATAGCTTAGATCAACGCCCGTGTCGCGTTCACCCGAGACCACGCGCACACCCCAGTGCCGGGAAAACTCGTAGCGGCCCGACAGCACGTTGCCGGTCTCGAACAGGCCCACGCCGTAACTGACGAACAGCCTCGGCAGCAGGTAGAAGCCGACGTTGAGCGCGCCCTGGCCGCCGGCGTGGTCGAAGTCCGAGCCGGTCACCACGTAGGCCAGGGCCTTCTCCTGGCTGGTCGGCGGGTCGGTGTAGAGTTCGATGTCCGGGTTGCGGGCGTTGCCGGCGATGTGGACGCCGGCCGCTTCGACTTCGCGGTCGCCGAAGATGTCGCGCACGGCCCGGATGTCGAGGCGCGGGTTGTCGATCGGCTGGCCGCTGAAGATGACCTCCCCGCCGCTGATCTCCAGGTTCTGGCCGTAAGCGCGGTACGAGCCTTCGGGCAGGCGAATCGTGCCGCGGCCCTCGGGTTTCGGCGGGCCGCTCCAGATCAGTTCCAGCTGTCCGGCCAATTCGGTCTGGAAATTTTCCATGGCCAGGCCGGCATCCTCGCCCAGATCGATGCCCAGGCGGCCCTCGATCCTTCGGCGGGCCGGGTCGGCTGCGACGTCCCCTTCGTCCTGCTCGCCGGCCACCTCGATGTCCGGCGAGGGCTGGATGCGCTCGGCCGTGCCGGGGGGCAGGCCGCCGCGCAGGCGGTCGATAAGGATGTCGCCGTCGATCCTGACCCGATCGGGTTGCGCCTGCAGACTGACTTGCGGGCTGGCGGTCAGTTCGAGCCAGTCGGCGCCGGCGAAGGCGAATTGCTCGCCGCGGATTTCGCTGTCGAGGCGCCAGCCTTCGTCGAGCAGGCGAGCCTCGCCGGAGAGCGACAGCTCGCCGTCTCCCGACCGGGCGCGGCCTTCCAGCGTGGCGCGATCGGCCGATCCGGACAGGCTCAGTTCGATGTCGTGGACGTCCAGGCCGAGCGGCGCGTGAACCACCTGGCCGTCATCGACGCTCAGCCTGCCGCTGACCGACGGGCCGGTCAGCGGGCCGGCCAGTTCGATGCGCCCGTTGGCCGCCCCGCCGATGCGGTCGACCCGGGGGATCAGGTGCGCGAAGGCGGCGATGTCGGGCAGGTCGAGTTGCGCTTCGCCGTCGAGCCGGGTTTCGGCCAGGTCACGCAAGTCGGCCACGCGCGCCTGGCCGTTGATCCGGGTCTGTCCCTCCAGCCGGGCGCGCAGGTCGACGGTCAGTGCGTTGTCCTCGCCCGGTTTCATGTCCAGGCGAACCGAGTCGACGGTGAGCAGTTCCTGGTCGTCGCCGAGCGCCTTGACCACGCCTGCGCCGAGCTGGAGCTGGCCGTCGACCCGCGACAGGCCGGCGGAATCCCAGGCCGCTTCGATCCGTCCGGACAACGGCGTGGTCAGGGAAAACACCGGATCGATCGGCAGCAGCAGGAGATCCATGGGCACTTGTTCGACGCGCGTGATCACGCGGCCCGTCGCGCCGACGTCCAGGTGTTCGAGGCAAAGCCGTGCCGGCGTGTCCGCGGCTGTGGTCAGGCAGGCCGCGCCGGCGTCCACGCGGTTGGCGGAGACCCCGAGCGGCAGAGGGCCGGCGAGGCGCCAGTCGCCGGCCAGCGTTTCGCCCAGGTACAGCCGCGCGATCTCGCCGCGCCATTCCAGCTTGCCTTCCAGGCACTCGCCCAGTCGGCCGGTGGCCGCCAGGTCGAGATCGCCGCGCGCGCCCGAGGCGTTCAGCTCCAGGCTGTGCCGGGCGCAGGTGCCGGCCAGGGTCAGTTCCAGCTGCTCGATGCGATCCCAGGGTCTCAGGTCGAGGTTGTTCGCCGAAACGCTCAGGTCGATCTCGGGCCGATCCGGCCACGCGAATGCCAGTTCGATGTCGGCCTGCTCGAGGTTGTATTCGGCGTAGCGGAGGTCTTCGACTTGCCCGGTCATGTCGACCTTGCCCGCTTCGGGGCTCAGCTGGCCGGCGAGGCTCGCCTTTCCGGCCAGCGTCGGCCAGAGCTGCTCGAGCGAGACGGCCTCCAGCTCCACCTGCCAGGCGGCCGAATCCCGGTTGTCGAGCGCAATCCGGTTGTCGCCCAGTTGCAGCTCCACGTCCGCGCTCTCGGGGCGGTTGTCGACCCAGGCGACCTGGCCGGAACCGGCCAGCGGCTGTCCGCGCAAGCGGCCACCGAGTTCCTCGAGGCCCACGTCTATGCGCAGGCGTTCTCCGCGCTCGAAACGAAGTGCGGCGCGTCCGTCGATGCGGCCCGGCAACTCGCTGACGAACACGCCCGGGTCGAAGCCGGCCAGCGCCAGGTTCACATCGGCAGACAGCGTCGGCTGCCAGGCCACGCGCCCGTGGAGAGTCAGCGAGCCGTGATCGCCGGCATCGACGGACAATCGCTCGATCTCGGCGGCCTGGCCCGATCCGCTCGCGCTGGCCTCGATCCTCGCGGTCGGCGTCTGCGGCGATTCGAGCAGGGCCTCGACCTGGGCCTGCCAATCGCTGATGCGTCCGGTAACGTGGATGCGCCCGGACTCGCTGGCCACGAGGGGTTCGGTATCGTCGGTCACCGGCGGCCAGGCGAACTGCCGCCACTCCAGCGTCACGTCGACATCGTCGCCGGCCGGATCGATGCGGCCGTTGCCGGTCACGCTCAACTCGCCGGGATCGGCGCTGAGATCCAGGGATTCGACTTCGATCACGCCGCCTCGCGTGGCGACCGCCAGCTCGCCGCTGATGCGGCCCTGGTTGGGCCAGTCCGGGTACAGCGGCGTGAGATCAAGGGATTCGAGATGCAGGCTGGCGCGCGAGGCCGGCGCGGACGCGCTCCAGTCGAGCTGGCCGCTGCCGGTGATCCGGCCGTCGAGCAGCTGCGCATTCAGGGTCTGGATGGTCAGCGACTGCGTGGAGCCCGACAGGGCCAGCGACCACTCGCCGGGCGGAATCTCCGGCCCGCTCACCCGCGCGCTGGATTCGGCGCGCCAGTCGCTCGGCTGCCCGCCGAGGGAGACGACGAGATCCTCGATGTCCGCGGGCAGGCCGGGCCAGCCGGTGACGCTGCCGGTCATCTCGGCGTCGATGCCGGGCGAGCGGGGCAGGTCGCGGACCTGGCCGTTGCCCTCGACGGCGGCGGGTCCGTCGCTCGTCAATTCGAAGTCGAGCGCGTCCAGCCGACCGCTGAGTTCGACACGGCCCGATTGCACGCTGCCGTTTGACAGCTTGGTCTCCGCCTCGACCGTGAGCCGCCCCCGGCCCTGGCGCTCGAGCGTCCAGTGCCCGGTTGCGCTGGCGCGACCCGCCTCGGATTCGACGCTCAGGCGATCGAGCGCGAGTTCGTCCCCGTAGCGGCCGGCCAGCGCGACGCGAGCGATGCGGATCGGCTCGGCACCGGCATGGATGGCGATCCCTTGCAGGTCGACTTCCTCGACGGCGACCTCGACCGGACTGGCCAGCATCGACAGATCGAAAGCCGGTGCTTCGCCCTGTTCGGCCTCTTCGCCCGGCGGAAGATGAATGTCGATGCCGCGGCCGCGCAGGTGGCGCACCGTCACAAGCGGACCGGCGAACAGGTCGATCCCCGCGGCCAGTTCCAGGCGCTGCGCGCTGACGGCCGTGCCGGCGTGGGTGAAATCGACGCCCTCGAGCGTGATGCCCGAGGCCAGGCCGCCCGAGAGTTCTTCGTACTGCAGGCGCTCGACGGCGCCGGCGGCACGGGCCAGGGCCCAGCGGGCGCCGCTTTCGCTGCGCGTGAGCCACAGCCAGGCCGATCCCGCCAGCAGGAACAGGACGAGCAGGGCGATGCAGAGGGTGACCAGCCACTTCTTCATAGCAGTTGCGTGCCGATTGTGAAATGCAGTCGCCAGGGCTCATCCACATCGTCGAGCGCCTGGGCGATGTCGATGCGCAAGGGCCCGATCATCGTATACCAGCGGAAACCCACGCCCACGCCGCGCTTGAGCTTGGGGTTGCCGAAATCGTTGAAGGCGTTGCCGATGTCGGCGAAGGCCGCCAGCGACCAGTTCTCTCCCACGCGGTATTCGTACTCCACGGAGCCGACCAGCAGGTGATTGGCGCCGTTGCGGTTGGTGCTGAGATCCTCGTAACCGTAGCCGCGGACGGTGCGGTCGCCGCCGGTCTTGAAGCGGTAGCGCTCGGGCAGGTCGGTGATGGTCAGGTCCAGGTTGCGATCGCCCAGGGCGATGTCGAGCCGCCGGGTGTTGGCCTCGGTGTATCCCGCCTCGCCGCGCAGGAGCAGCTTGTGCCGCCCGCCGAGCAGCCAGTGCCAGCGCCCGCTCACCCAGGCCTGGGCGAAGCTCACGTCCGAGCCGGCCGACTCGTGCGCACCGAGCAGGTGCGCCCGCCAGACCGAGCCGTGGGTGCCGAAACCGCTGCCCTCGATGCGCGGCAGGCGCCAGCGCCCGCCCAGGGCGATTACACGGCTTTCGGTATCCAGGTAGGGACGGAGTTCGGGGTTGGCCTCGAGCAGGGCCTCGTTTTCGGGGCTGAAGGACGCTTCGCGGAAGGCATCGAAACTCTCGTTGAGGATCGACACGAAAAGCCGCTCTTCCAGCCCCTGGTAACGCTCCGGCCACAGGCGTCTTTCCTGCAGTCGTCCGAAGGTCAACTCGGCCTGCTCTCGGCGTCCCTCGAAGGCCTCGAACACCGGTTCGATCCGGTCCTGGTCGTAGAAGCGGAAATTGTCCTGTTCGCTGCGCAGGGTGGTGCCGGCAGTCAGGAACTCGGAAGGCTGGTTGCCGCGCGGATGCCGGTACTCGGCCTGCAGGACGTACTCGCGGTTGGTCTGCTGGGCGCCGAGCGCGGCTTCCAGGCGGTCGCCGCCGGAATTCAGGTAGTGGCGCGTCCAGCCGAGCTGCATGCGCGCGCCGGTGTCGGTGCCGAAGCCTACCGTGGCCCGCCAGGTGTTCGGCGGTCTCGGTTCCAGGCGATAGTCGAGGTCGACGCGGTCTTCTCGGTCGTGGCGCTCGGTGTCGACGACCACGCGATCGAACAGGCCGGAGCGCACCAAGGCTTCGCGCTGGCGATCCAGCCGCTCGACGCTGTAGGGCTCGCCGGGTCGGAGAATGTGCAGTCGTTCCATCAGCGAGTCGCTGAAGGGCTGTTCGTCCGCCTGGTAGTCGCCGAAACGATAGCGCGGTCCCGTCTCGAAGACGATCCGCACGTCGGCCTCCTCGCGGTCGGCATCGACCGTCACGCGCCGCTGTTCGAAGCGCGCCTCGAAATAGCCGCGTTCCTCGGCCAGCTGCTCGAGCCGTCGCCAGGCTTCCTCCCAGCTGGGATGGTCGAGTCGATCGCCGGTCTTCAGCGGCCACTCCTCGCGCCACCGGGACAACTCGGGATCGTCCTGCCCGTCGCCGCGCAGCTCGATGGCGACCTCGTCGATCAGCACCGGCGGGCCGGGCTTGATGTCGAGGCGGGCGCGCCATTGCTGGCTGTCGCCTTCGGGTTCGATCAGGCGCACCTGGATGCCGGGCCGGTAGAAACCGAAAGGCCTGAGCGCCTGCTCGATTTCGGAGCGGGCGTCCTCGGCCATCTGGCGCAGGCGCCACAATGACAGCTCGTCGAGCTGCTCGGCCTGGACCAGCGACACCGACGCCCGCACGTTGTCGAGCAGCTTGCCTTCAATGCCGTTGATTTCGGTGGCAACGGTGGCCGCAGCTAGCTGGCCGCTGCCGAGCAGCGCGGCCAGTCCGAGCACGACCGGCAGCAGTCTGGCCGCCATGCAATCTCCCGGGAATTCCTGTGCTTATGGTACCCCTCGGACAGTGCTGCCGGCGCGATGTTCAGGCGCTGCGCGCGAAATCGTCCTGCCGCCGGTCGAGCTGCCGATAGCCGATGGCTTCGGTGATGTGCCGGGCCTCGATACGGTCGCTGGCGTCGAGGTCGGCAATGGTGCGGGCCACGCGCAGGATGCGGTGGTGGGCGCGCGCGGAAAGGCGCAGCTTCTCGCAGGCGGCCTCCAGCAGCGCGGCCTGGTGCCCGTCGAGCGCGCAGTGTTCCCGGATGCCGCGCACGTCCAGTCTCGAATTGACCTCGCCGCGCGCGTGCTGCACGGCGCGCGCCTCGAGCACGCGTTCCCTGACCTTGCCGGACGACTCGCCTTCGGGCAGGTCCTTGAGCGACTGGCGCGGCACTTCGACGTGCAGGTCGATGCGGTCGAGCAGTGGGCCGGAGATGCGGTCGCGGTAGCGCCGGATCTGGTCGGGCGTGCAGGCGCAGCGCCCGGACGGATCACCCTCGTAGCCGCAGGGGCAGGGATTCATGGCGGCCACCAGCATGAAGCGGGCGGGAAACTCGGCCTGCACCGCGGCGCGCGAGATCACGACGCGACCGGATTCCAGGGGCTCGCGCAGCACTTCGAGTACGTGGCGGGAGAATTCCGGCAGCTCGTCGAGGAAAAGCACGCCGCCGTGGGCCAGGGAGATCTCGCCGGGCCGCGGTTTCGAGCCGCCGCCGACCAGGGCCACGCCCGAGGCGGTGTGATGCGGCGAGCGGAATTTGCGCTGCCGCCAGGTCGGCGGATCCAGTTCCTTGCCGGCCACCGAGGCGATGGCGGCCGCCTCCAGCGCCTCGGTTTCGTCCATCGGCGGCAGG
>JAASTB010000107.1 GCA_021767625.1 Wenzhouxiangella sp. | reverse complement strand
GCGCGGGGCCCGGCGCTACAATGCCGCATTCCCCACCCGCGTCGCCTGTCCCATGCCCGACCACCTGATCCGCGGCAACCGCGCCTGGGCCGAAGCCATCCTGGCCGAATCCCCCGAGTACTTTCATCGCCTGGCGGCGGTCCAGAAGCCGGACTACTTCTGGATCGGCTGCGCCGACTCGCGCGTGCCGGCCAACGTCATCACCAACCGCGATCCCGGCGAGATCTTCGTCCACCGCAACGTGGCCAATGTCGTGCACCCGGCCGACCTCAACTTCCTCTCGACGCTGGAGTTCGCTGTCGAGGTGCTGGGCATCGGCAAGATCATCGTGTGCGGGCATTACGGCTGCGCCGGGGTGAAGGCGGCTTCGGAAGACGTCGTCCACGGCCTGGCCGACCACTGGCTCGAGCCGATCCGCCGCATTGCCCGGCGCAAGAGCGAGGAGCTCGATGCCCTCGGCGAGGACCATGCCCGGCTCGACCGGCTGGCCGAACTCAACGTCGTCGACGGCGTCGGCCGCGTGGCCGAGTCGCCCATCCTGCAGCGCGCCTGGCAGCGCGGCATGCACATCGAGATCCACGGCCTGATGTACGGCCTCGAGGACGGCCTGCTGAAGAACCTGGAGTGTTCCGTCGGTCACTCCGGCTGAGCCAGTCGGTTCAAACCAGGCCTCTCTCGGCCAGGGAGACGACCTCGCCGTCGCCGACGATGAAGTGATCGAGCAGGCGGATGTCGACGAGTGCCAGTGCGTCGCGCAGTCTTCGCGTGATGGCCAGGTCGGCCTGGCTGGGCTCGGCGATGCCGGAGGGATGGTTGTGGGCCACGATCAGCGCGGCCGCGCGGCGCGCCAGCGCTTTCTCCACCACCACGCGCGGATGCACATGGGCCGAGTCGATCGTGCCGGCGAACAGCTCGTCGAATGCGATCACGCGATGACGAGTATCGAGATGCAGCGCACAAAAGGCTTCGTGCGGGCGATCGCGCAGGGCCGCGCGCAGGAACTCCCGGGTCGCCTGCGGGCTGGTCAGCGGCTGGCCGCGCTCGAGGTTCTCGCGCAGGTGCCGGCGCGCCATCTCCAGGGCCGCCTGGAGCTGGGCGTACTTGGCCGGGCCCAGTCCGGGGGTGTCGCAGAAGGCGTCGACGTCGGCTTCCAGCAGTCCCCTGAGTCCGCCGTGGCGGCCGAGCAGGCTGCGGGCGAGGTCCAGCGCGGACAGGCCGCGGGCACCGGTGCGCAGCAGGATGGCGAGCAGCTCGGCGTCGCTCAGCCCCGCCGGGCCACCGGCCAGCAGGCGCTCGCGAGGGCGTTCGGTCATTGGCCAGTCGGCGATTCGCATGGTAGTTCTTCAAGTATGGTCACCGGGGCGTTATTCTGGTCGGCAAGCATGGGCCGCTGGAATCGGCTCCCGTCTCGCTCCCGCGTAGGAAATCGACTCGACAATTCATGAGCACGCTGCAGGGAAAGAAGCTGCTGGTCGGCGTAACCGGGGGCATCGCCGCCTACAAGTCGCCCGAGCTGGTGCGACGGCTGCGTGATGCCGGGGCGGAGGTGCGCGTGGTCATGAGCGCGGCAGCGGAAGCCTTCATCACGCCGCTGACCCTGCAGGCCGTCAGCGGCCACCGTGTGCGCACTCACCTGCTCGACCCCGAAGCCGAGGCCGGCATGGGGCATATCGAGCTGGCCCGCTGGGCCGACGAGATCCTGGTGGCGCCGGCCACGGCGCACGCCATCGCCCGCTTCGCCGCCGGCCTCGCGGACGACCTGCTCTCGACGCTGGTCGTCGCGACCGAGGCCCGCATCTGGCTGGCGCCGGCGATGAACCGCGTGATGTGGGCTTCGCCTTCGGTGCGCGACAACTGCAAGCTGCTCGAATCGCGCGGCGTGCGCATCCTCGGTCCCGGTTCCGGATCGCAGGCCTGCGGCGAGCAGGGCCAGGGCCGGATGCTCGAGCCCGAGGAGCTGGTGGCGGCGCTCGGCGGCGGTGGGGAGTCCCTTTCGGGGCGACGCTTCGTGGTGACCGCCGGGCCGACGCACGAGCCGCTCGACCCGGTGCGCTTCATCGGCAATCGTTCCTCGGGCCGGATGGGTTTCGCCGTGGCGGCCGCCCTGGCCGAGGCCGGCGCCGAAGTTGATCTCGTGGCCGGTCCCGTGCAGCTGGGTACGCCAGCCGGTGTGCGACGTCACGATGTCGGCACCGCCCGCGAGATGCACCGGGCCGTGATGGCCTGCATCGATGACGCCGATGGCTTCGTGGGCGTGGCCGCGGTGGCCGACTACCGGCCGGCCAGCGAGGCGGGTGACAAGATCAAGAAGTCCTCGGAATCGATGGCCGTGGAGCTGGTGCCCAACCCCGATATCCTCGCCGAAGTGGCCGCAAGGAAGGGCCGTCCGGCCTTGGTGGTGGGCTTCGCCGCCGAGACCCGGGACCTGGAGAACGCCGCCCGCGGCAAGCTCGAAGCCAAGAAGCTCGACCTGGTCGCGGCCAACCGGGTCGGCAAGGACCTGGGCTTCGATTCCGAAGACAATGCGCTGGAGGTGTTCAGTGCCGAGCAGCACTGGACGCTGGGGCCGAAGGCCAAGACGGCCCTGGCCCGTGAACTGGTTGCTATCATCGCCGAGAGAATGCTCGAGAGGGAAAGCCGATCCGATGAAAGACCTGAAAGTCAGGATTCTTGACCCGCGCCTGGGGCGCGAATGGCCGTTGCCGGAGTACGCCACATCCGGCTCGGCCGGCATGGACCTGCGTGCCTGCCTGGACGAATCGAAAACGTTGCATCCGGGTGAAACCGCCCTGCTGCCTTCGGGCATGGCGATCCACCTGGATGATCCCGGGCTGGCGGCCGTCCTGCTGCCCCGCTCCGGACTGGGCCACAAGCAGGGGCTGGTTCTGGGCAACCTGGTCGGCCTGATCGACAGCGACTACCAGGGCGAGGTCAAGATCTCCTGCTGGAATCGGGGGGATGCGGCGATTCATATCGAGCCGGGGCAGCGCATCTGCCAGCTGGTGGTGGTACCCGTGGTGCAGGTTCGCCTCGACATCGTCGATTCGTTCGAGGCCAGCGAGCGGGCCGAAGGGGGCATCGGACACACGGGAGTGATCTGACATGGCGAACAAGCCCGCTCTCCCGAAACTCTCCGGCACGAAGCTGCCGAAACAGGCCGCGCCCGCCCTGATGGGCGTGGGCGCAGTCGCGCTGCTGGCCGGCCTGTGGCTGCTGTGGGGCGCGATGTCCGGCGCCGAAACCGGTCCCACGGACAATGCCGCCCGAAACAGCATCGACCAGATCGGCGCGACCATCGACCAGGTCAACCAGGCGCTGGCCGCCCCGGAAGTCACCGAAACGGCCCGGGCCGTGCTGGCCGAAGGCGCCGACGTCGAAGCGCTGCGCCGGCAGCTGCAGTCCGCGGGCGTGGCCAATCTGCTCGACGTTCGGGTGTTCCCGCCCAGCGTCGAAGACATCGAAGTGGGCGAGTATCCGGAGCCGGACTTCGCCGTCGTTCAGATGCTGCTGGGAGCGCGGCGACAGGGCGCCGCGCCCGCCGAGGTCCACTACCCGGGCACGGCCAACGAGAACCTGGCCTTTGCCCGCGCCATCAAAGAACAGGCCGCTGAAGGCGATTCGCCCGTGATCGGATACCTGTTCGTGCGCCTGCCCGTCAGCGTGGTCACCCGTCGATTGGCCCAACCGGGCCCGGAAGGCTGGCTGGCGCTGCAGCAGGGAGAAACCGTCATTGCCAGCAACGGTCGCCTGGCGGCCGAGCGCGTGCCCGACGGCCAGGCGACGATCGCCGGGAGTCGGCTGCGCCTGAACTGGACCACGGGCGCGGCCGCCGGCGAGTCTTCCCCGGTGACCGGCGGGGCCGTGGCGCTCCTGGGACTCGTGTTCCTGGTCCTCGGCCTGGTCCTGCACCGCCAGCGCGGGGCGAGCGATGGATCGGAAGAAACCGCTGCCGCCTCGCAGCCCGAGCCCGGGGAAGAGCCGGCTGCGGCGGGCGGCCAGCCCGCTGGGGCGGCAGAGCAGCCCGGCGGCGACCAGCAGGACCTGCCGGACTGGATGCTCGACGAGCAGTCCGCCGGGTCCGCCGCCGAGCAGGGCGGTGGGGGTAAGCGCCCGGCCGCCGACGTGCCCTTCGACGTGCCCGATCTCGACGAAATCTACGAACAGATCGAGGCCGAGGAAGGCGGGGAAAAGGCGCCGGCCGAAGCGCGTGAGCCGGCAGAAGAGAAGGAGGAACCCGCCGAGGACGCGCTGTTGTCCGAACGCGAGGACTTTGACTTTGCCCAAGACACGATCGAACCCGACGAAGACCGCCTGCCGGAGCCCGGCGAGGGCTTCGATGCCGAAGAAGAGTCGTCCGAAGAGCCGTCGGATCAATCGTCAGAGGAGCCGAAGGACGCGGAGAAGGAACTCGACCTGGATTTCGCCTTCAGCGACGCCGACGACCGTCGCGACGAGGAGGCCCTGGATGCCGCGCTGGAAGCCGAAGGCGGCGCCGAGGCGGCCGACGAATCGATGTCGGAGCCGCCCACCGGCGAAGGCCTGGAACTGGCACTGGAAGACGAATCGCTGCAACAGCCGGAAGAAGAAGCGACCGGCGACGAAGACGCGATCAGCCTCGAGGAGTCTGCGCTCGAGCTGGAATCGGAGCCCGAGCCGGAACCCGAACCCGAGCCCGAGCCCGAGCCCGAGCCCGAACCCGAACCCGAACCCGAACCCGAACCCGAGCCCGAGCCCGAGCCCGAGCCCGAGCCCGAACCCGAACCGGTCGCGCAAGCCGAATCCCGAACCGAGGTTGCCGCCGCCGAGTCGCTGGAACTGCCGTCGGGCATCTTCCGGCCGGCCGACATCCTCGGCGTGGTCGACGAGGACCTGACGCCCCCGATTGCCACGGATATCGGCCAGGCGATCGGCACGGTCATCGCCGAGCGCGGGTTCTCGCGCGTGGCCGTGGCGCGCGACGGTCGCTTCAGCGGGCCGATCCTGCTATCGGCCCTGATCCGCGGCCTTCGAAACAGTGGTATCGACGTCATCGAGATCGGGGCGGTGCCCACGCCCTTGCTGTGGTTCGGCGCCACCGAGCTGGCCGAGGGCTGCGGCGTCATGGTGACCGCCTCGCATCATCCGCCGAAATACAACGGTTTTCGGGTGATGATCGGGGGCGAGCTGCTCGAGCCCGAAGGCATGGGCGACCTGGCGCGGCGCGTCGAACAAAAGGATTTCGCCAAGGGCGAGGGCAGCTACGAGCAGCAGGACATCCTGCAGCGCTATGCCAAGCGCCTGACCGCCGACATCCAGCTGGAGCGGCCGTTGAAGGTGGTCGTCGACTGCGGCAACGGCGTCGGCGGCGCGGTCGCGCCCAAGCTACTGCAGGCCGTCGGCGCGGACCTGATTCCGCTCTACTGCGATGTCGACGGCGCGTTTCCCAACCACCGACCCGACCCGTCCTCGCCAGACGATCTCGAAGACCTGAGATTGTGCGTGCGCAACTTCCAGGCCGAGCTGGGCATCGCCTTCGACGGTGACGCCGACCGCCTGGCCCTGGTGACCAGGAACGGCGAAATCGTCTGGCCGGACCGCTTGCTCATGCTGCTCGCCGGCGAGGTGCTGGCGGCGCGGCCGGGCGAGGCGGTGATCTTCGACGTGCGCTGCTCGGGCCACCTGCAGCGCGTGGTCGAACAGGCCGGCGGGCGCGGCATCATGACCGCCACCGGGCAGCAGTCCGTCGCCCGACGCCTGCGCAAGGAGCACGCGCCGCTCGGGGGCGACATGAACGGCCACCTGTTCATCAACGATCGCTGGTATCCCTTCGACGACGCAATTTACGCGGCCGCACGGCTGCTCGAGGTCCTGGCGGCCGACACCCGCGAGGTCGACGAGATTCTCGCCGAGCAACCGCAGTTCCGCGCGAGCCCGGAGATCGTGGTCGACATCGACCGCGAGCAGTCGCGCTCCCTGGTCGATCGGCTGGGCAAGGAGTCGGACTTCGGTGATGCGCTGGTAACCCGCATCGACGGCGTGCGCGCCGACTGGTCCGATCGCTGGGGCCTGGCCCGCGTGGATGCCGACAGCGGGCGACTGATCCTGCGCTTCGGCGCCGACGAGGCTACCGGGCTGGGGCAGGTCCGAAGCGAGTTCCGCGAGAAGCTGCTGGCGCTGGAGCCGAAGCTGCCCCTGCCGTACTGATCGGGCTCGGCCCCGGAAGCGGGGCCGGCCGCGGTTCAGTAGGCGTATTGCCGGAACAGGTGACCGAGGTCGCCGCCCCACTCGCCCTCGAAGGCTGCAAGCTTGACCTCGGCCGGGGTGGTGCCGCGGTCGACGACCTTCTGCAAAGACTCCAGGAAGCCGCCCTCGTGGTCGCCGCTGCCGCTGAGCCGCTGGCGCCTCGCCAGCCCGCCGTGGGCCAGGTCGAGCAGTTCACCGGCGATTTCGTGCACGCTGCGGCCCTGGATTTCGGCCTTGAGACCGAATCGGGCCACGTCGCGGCGAAGCTGTTCGCGCTCGGCCGCAGTCCAGGTTTTCGTCAATTCCAGGCAGGCGGCCAGGCTGTCGGAATCGTAGAGCAGCCCCACCCAGAACGCGGGCAGGGCGCACAGGCGCCGCCAGGGGCCGCCGTCGGCGCCGCGCATTTCCAGGAAACGCTTGAGCCGGACTTCCGGGAACGCGGTCGTGAGATGGTCTTCCCAGTCCTTGAGCGTCGGCTGCTCGCCGGGCAGCGCCGGCAGGCGCCCGGCAAGGAAGTCACGGAAGCTCTGGCCCGCGCAGTCGATCATGCGCCCGCCGCGAACGACGAAGTACATCGGCACGTCGAGCATGTAGTCGACGTAGCGCTCGAAGCCCATGCCGGACTCGAACACCCAGGGCAGCATGCCGGTGCGGTCCGGGTCGGTATCGGTCCAGGCATAGGACCGGTAGCTCAGGTAGCCGCTCGGCCGGCCCTCGACGAAGGGCGAATTGGCGAACAGGGCCGTGGCGATCGGCTGCAGGGCCAGCGAGGCGCGAAACTTGGCGACCATGTCCGCCTCGCTGGAGAAATCCAGGTTGACCTGCACCGTGCAGGTACGCTTCATCATGTCGTGGCCGTGCTCGCCGACCTTCGGCATGTAGTTGCGCATGATCACGTAGCGGGTCTTGGGCATCCACTCGATGTCGTCGAGCCTGGCGGTGGGGTGGAAGCCCATGCCCAGGAAGCCGATGCCCAAGGGCTCGGCCACGGCGCGCACCTGGGCGAGATGCGTGTTGACCTCGTCGCAGGTCTGGTGCAGGTTGTCGAGCAGTTCGCCCGAAAGCTCGAGCTGGCCGCCGGGTTCGAGCGTGATCGAGCAGCCGTCCTTCTTGAGCGCGATCGGCAGGCCGTCTTCGCGGACCGTTTCCCAGCCGAAGTTGTCGGCCAGGCCCTCGAGCATGGCGCGCACGGAGCGCTCGCCGTCGTAGGGCAGGGG
>JAASTB010000106.1 GCA_021767625.1 Wenzhouxiangella sp. | reverse complement strand
TGCACCTCGATGCCCGCATAGTCATTCAATCGTGCGACCTCGCGGGTCACGACCGCGATTTCGTCCTCGACATCGCGGATCGGAAGAATAGTTTCGAAGTTCATGCGGCGCTTGAGCGCGGCGCTCATGCGGTTGACGCCTTCGTCGATGCTGTTGGAGGTGGCGATCACATTGAAGCCGGCACGCGAGTAAAGCACGCCGGCCTGTCCGCTGAGCTCGGGCACCGTGATCAGGCGGTCGGAGAGGATGGAAAGCAACGCGTCCTGTAGCGGCTGCGGGCAGCGCGCCACTTCCTCGAAGCGCACGATCTTGCCGTCGCGCATGCCGCGGTAGATCGGGCTGGGAACCAGGGCCTCGGGCCGCGGACCGCCCTGGGCCAGCAATGCGTCGTTCCAGCCGTAGAGCAACTGATCGACATCGCCGACCGCCCCGCCTTGGAGGGTCAGGGAGGAGTCCCCCGAGATCGCGGCGGCCAGCAACTCCGACAGCCAGGACTTGGCCGTGCCGGGCTCGCCCACCAACAGGCAGCCCCGATCGGTGCACAGGCCGATGACCACGCGCGTGATCACGCCGGGGTCGACGACCATCTTGGGGGTGATCCCGAGCTCGGAATCCCCGAGCACGAACTTCTCGACCGCGAGCGGAGAGAGCTTCCAGCCCGGCGGCACGGGATGCTCGTCCCATTGCTGGAGTCGCTTGAGCTCCCCTGCGAAGGCCTTTTCGGCCGGCGGTCTCTGCAAATGCGGCTTGCGGCTCATGCCTGCTTCCTCCGCCCGCCGCGCTGCTCGGGCGCCATGCGATCCTGCGGCAGGATGCGCGGCAGCTCCTCGAGCGGGATCGTTCCGTTGATGACGTGATCGAGCGCGCTGTCGCGCATCGTGATCAGGCCGGCGTCGAGCGCCTGCCAGCGCAGTTCGCCGGCGGGCGGCTGCAGGGAGATCACTCGGCGCACATCGTCGTTGACCTGCAGGTACTCGACAACCGCAACGCGACCGCGCGTGCCCAGACCGTTGCAGCGCTTGCAGCCTGCGCCGCGGAAGCAGCGGAAATTGACCGGCACGCGGTCGGGAAAGAGTTCGGCCACGATGCGCGGATCCGGCTCGGCCGGCTCCCGGCAATGCTCGCAGATGCGCTTGGCCAGGCGCTGGGCGATTACCGCCAGCAGCTCGCCGGCAATCGAATTGGGCAGCACGTCAAGATCGTAAAGGCGCTGCAGGGCGTCGACCGAGTCGTTGCTGTGCAGTGTCGACAGCACCAGGTGCCCGGTCTGCGAGGCGCGCATTGCCTCCAGCGCGGTTTCGGCATCTCTGATCTCGCCGACCAGGATCACGTCGGGATCCTGACGCACGAAGCTGCGCATGGCATCGGCAAAGCTGAAACCGATCTCCGGCCGCGAGCGCGTTTGCTGGATGTTGTCGATGGAGTACTCGATCGGGTCCTCCACGGTGATCACCTTGCGGCGCCCGTCATCGGCCAGCTCCTGCAGCGCGGCATAAAGCGTGGTCGACTTGCCGGAACCGGTGGGGCCGACGACCAGCACCAGGCCGGCCGGGTTGTCGAGCAGGCGCTGGTAGAAACCGGCCACGCGCTCGGACATGCCGAGCTCCCTGAGACCGAGCACACGCCCCGTCTGGGAAAGCAGCCGGATCACGGCGTGCTCGCCGTGCAGCGAGGGCTGGATCTGGACGCGCAGGTCGTAATTTGTCGTGCCCACGCGCATGTGGGAGCGCCCGCCCTGCGGCAGGCGGCGCTCGGCGATGTTGATCTCGGCGCGCACCTTGATGACGTTGATCAGGCCGGCGTGGTCGCGGGGCGTGAGCTGGTAGTGAGTCAGGTCGTGCAATTCGCCGTCCACGCGAATGCGGATGCGGATGCGGTCGCCGTAGCGCTCGACGTGGACATCGGAAGCCTTGGCGCTGACCGCATCGAGCAGGATCGATTCGTAGAGAGAGACGAGATAGTGGCTGAGCTTGCCTTCGGAAGTTTCGAGCAAGTCGTCCGAGCGCGCCGGCTCGGCCTGCTGCTGTGTCCAGCGCAGCATCTCGCTGCCGCGGGCGGACAGGTCGATCACCTGCCAGAGCCGACGGAAATCGGTGGGCGTGACCAGCAACTTGACCACGGAACGGAAATCCTGCACCCGCGCGACATCCTCGGTGGCGACATCCGGGTTGTCGGTGGCCACGTAGAGGGTTCCGTCACTGGCCCGGACCGGCACCAGGCGCTGGTTGTCCAGGAAGGTCTTGGAGAAACGCTTGAACAGCGCCAGATCCAGGCGCTTCAGCAATTCGTCCGCGCTGGTGAGCTGAAGGCCGTAGCGGTCCGCCAGCCGCCTGTAGAGCTCGACATCCGTGGCGTCGCTATGCCGCTGAAGCGTCGCGATGACGGGCTCACGCCGGCGGCGTGCTTCGGCCCGGGCTTCGCTGAGTTGCTGCTCGTCGACGAATCCGAGGTCGATCATGATCTCCCCGGCATCGTGGGCCAGGTTGACCGGTCCGAGATCCCGCCGTTCGACGGAATCGCCTTGCCGGGAGCGCACCGCCAGCACGGGAACCAGGGGGTCATCCCCCTCCAGCGTGACCAGGTGGCCGCCGTCGGCGACCTGTTCCAGGAGCCCATCGAGCTCGTCGATCCGCGCACTGCAGAAAACAAGATCGAAGGGCGCCAGGTCGGGCGCGCCCTGCTCACCTTCGCCGAGGATCAGCCGGATGTTGACGATGCCCGCTCTTTCGAGATTGCCGCGCGCGATCTCGGCCACTTCGGTACGTCGCTCGATCACGACCACTTCGTCGGCAAGCCTGGCCAGCGCGGCCGCCAGGTAACCGGCGCCGCTGCCGACGACCATCACGTGCCGGCCGAGCAACTCAAAGGTTTCGAGTCGATCCAGGATGCGTTCGACGGCTTCCCGCGTCGGGATGCTGCGACCCGAAATCACGCCATCGAGGTCGCTCGAAGCCAGGAAGAGCGAGCGCGGAAGCGAGTCGAGCAATCGCCGGATTCGTTCAGAAGGCGCGGAATTCATTCGCAGCTGACCGGCCCGACCTTGGTGAATCCAACCTCGCAGCGCCGGGCGACGACCGAAGGCATTATGACCTGACCCCCTTTTATGAGACTGTTCGCAAAAGATAGCAGAATCGGCGTCCGGTTCGGAACCAAACCCCATTCCGGGGTTCCCATACGAGAGTGTTCTTGCTCCGCATATCCGCCACTTGCTAAGCTTTAATGATGAAGTCCACGCTCTTTATGACCTTGCGCTGCATGCTGGCCGTCGCCGTCCTGGCCGGCGGTCTGTCGGCGTGGACTTCCGGCGCTGCCCACGGCCCGGCGCCGGAGCAATTCGAATCCCAATCGAACGACACTGACTCGCACACTGATGCGGGCAACTGCCACCCGACCGGGCAGGCCGCCGGCAGCGAATCCGACAGCCGCGACGGTGAGCCGGATTGCTGCGACGACCCGGCCGACTGCCAGCACGAGAGCTGCGACTGCGCCTGCCCGGCGCTCACCCTGGTCGTGCCGCCCCTTGTGGCGACCGCCCAGCACACGCCGACGCCACTCGGCTCATCGAGCCTGTCGGCGCGCTCCCCCCGTCACGTCACCGAGACCCCTCTGCGCCCTCCCCAGGCCTAGTCACGCGCCCCTGACCCGAGCCCGGACCCGCCGCCCTTGCCGGCAGAATCCGCTCACGACCGCCCGTTGACCGTTCGTTCATTCGAACAAGACCCGAGGAGAGGTTCGCCATGCGAAGTGGAACCTTTTTGAATTCGAAGGCCCTCACCGGCCTGCGCCTTTCATGGTGCTGCACCGTACTGCTTGCGATCGCCGCCGCCGCGCCGGCGGAGGCGGCGGGGGATGATCCCGCCGCGGACCCGGAAAAAGGGAACGCCGCGCCACAGACCAGCCTGACGCTGGAGGAAGCCGTATCGCTGGCCACCGACGCCGGAGATCCTTCGGTAGCCACTTTCGACGCCCGCGCCGAGGCCCTGTCGAGCGAAGCCGTCGCAGACGCGCAGCTGCCCGACCCGATGGTCTCGGCCCAGGTTGTCAACGTACCGACCGACAGTTTCGATCTCGACCAGGAACCGATGACCCAGGCCCTGCGCGTCGGACTGCGCCAGGAGTTTCCGGCCGGACAAACGCGCTCGATCCGCGCCGGCCAACGCAACGCGCAGGCCGATGCCGAAAGAGCGCGCAGCCGGGAGGCCTTGCGACGCATCGAGCTGGAAACGCGCCAGGCCTGGCTGGAAACGGCCTGGCATCTCCGGGCCGCGGACATCCTCGCCCAGAGCCGGGATCGAATCGAGCAGCAGATCGAATCGCTGCAATCCCGCTACGCCACCGGCGGGCTCAACGCCCAGAGCCTGCTGCGCTCGGAACTGGAACTGTCGCTCCTCGACGACCGCATCGCCGAGCATCGAAGGATGGCCGAGCAGGCACGCGCCGCCCTGGCGCGATTCATCGGCAGCGCCGCCTACCGCCCCGTCGCCGACCGCCTGCCCGAATTCGAAATCCGGTCGACGAATCTCGAGACGCTGGAGAAAGCCCTGGTCAATCACCCCGAGATCGAGGCGCGGCAGTCGATGGTCGAAGCCGCCGATCGCGGCATCGAGCTGGCGCAGCAGGCCTACAAACCGAAATTCGCCGTCGAGGCGGGCTACGGCCTGCGATCCGAAAGAACGGACCTGGCCAGCATCGGAGTGAGCATTTCGCTGCCGCTGTTTACCGGACAGCGCCAGGACCAGCGCCATCAGGCAGCGGTGCAGCGCAGCCGGTCGGCGCAGTTCGAGCGTGACGCCCGGTTGCGCGACCTGCGCCGGCAACTCGATGAGGCGCTGACCGACTGGCGGCGCTACCAGGAACGCCTGGCGCTCTACGAGCGGGTCGTGGACGAACGCGCGGAGCAGACGGTCGAGGCCTCGATCACGACCTACGCCAACGGCCAGACGGACTTCGCCGAACTCATTCGCAGCCAGCTCGCCGCGCTGGACGTCCAGATCAAGCAGGCCGAACTGGCCGCACGCGCCGGCAAGGCCTGGGCCCGAATCACCTACCTGGTGGGAGAATCCTAGTGAACAAGATCAGCGTCATCGTCATCGCCCTGCTGGCCGCCGCGGCCGGCTTTCTCGGGGCCTGGTTATTCACCGGCGCCGGCAACGGAGACGGCGCTTCGTCCAACGGCGAGGCCGAACGGGAGATACTGTACTGGGTCGCCCCCATGGATCCCAACTACCGTCGGGACGAACCGGGCAAGTCGCCCATGGGCATGGACCTGGTGCCCGTCTATGCCGACGAAGCCGCACAGGCCGGCTCGCAGGAGCCGTCGATCCGGATCAACCCGACGGTCATCAACAACATCGGCGTGAAGGTCGCTGCCGTCGAGCGGACCGACCTGAACCGCGAAATCGAGGCGGTCGGCCTGGTGACGCCGGACGACGGCCGCATCTCGCACGTCCACGTCCGCACGGACGGCTGGATCGAGACCCTGCACGTCGAAACGCAGGGCGACCCGGTCGAGGCCGGCGCCCCGCTGTTCGAGATCTACTCGCCGGCGCTGGTCAGCGCCCAGGAGGAATACCTGCAGGCCAGCCGGACGGGAAACCAGTCGCTGCTGCGCGCCGCCCGGATCCGGCTTCACGCGCTGGGCATGGCGGACGAACAGGTCGACGCACTGAGACAGCGTGGCAGCTCGAAACGGCTGTTCACGGTCCAGGCGCCACGCGAAGGCTACGTCATGGAGCTCAACGTCCGGCAGGGCATGTACGTGCAGCCGGGCGACACCATCATGAGCATCGTCGACCTATCGCGGGTCTGGGTGGAGGTAGACCTGTTCGAGGGGCAGATCGCCTGGGTCGAGGCCGGCCAGGACGCATCGATGGACCTGCCCTTCTCGAACACCGACCGCGAGTGGACCGGCGAAGTCGACTACGTCTACCCGACGATGCGCGCCGAGACCCGGACCGGCCGGGTCCGCCTGGCCTTCGACAACCCCGATCTGGCGCTGAAGCCGAATATGTACGCCAGCGTTGAGATCGCTGCCGACCCCCATCGTTCCGCACTCGCCGTGCCCACGCAGGCGATCATCCGCACCGGCGACGGCAAGCGCGTCATCCTGGCGCTTCCCGAAGGCCGCTTCAGGCCCGCGCAGGTCGTCACCGGACTCGAGGTCGACGGCATGACCGAGATCGTCGACGGTCTGAACGAGGGCGAGCGCATCGTCGTCTCCGGCCAGTTCCTCATCGACTCCGAAGCCAGCGTCGACGCCAGCCTGCTGCGCATGGCCGACGAAGCGAACGGTGTCGAGGCCATGGACCACGGCCAGATGGACCATGGGGAGATGGACCATGGGGAGATGGACCACGGCGAGATGGACCATGGCGAGATGGGCCATGGCGAGATGGGCCATGGCGAGATGGACCATGGCGAGATGGACCACGACGAGATGGACCACAACCAGATGGACCATAGCGAAATGGACCACGGCGAAATGGACCACGGCGAGATGGACCACGGCGAGATGGACCACGGCGAGATGGAACACGGCGAGATGGATCACAGCCGGATGAACCACGGCGATGACGTCGATCCGGACTCCGGCGATGAAGATTCGGGAGGCCACCCATGATCGGCGCCATCATCCGCTGGTCGATCAGGAACCGCTTCCTCGTCTTGATGCTCTCGGCCCTGCTCGCCGCCTGGGGCACGATCGCCATGTTCCGCACGCCGCTGGACGCCATCCCCGATCTGTCGGACGTGCAGGTCATCGTCAAGTCCACGTATCCGGGACAGGCGCCGCAGGTGGTCGAGGACCAGGTGACTTACCCGCTGACCACCGCCATGCTCTCGGTCCCCGGGGCGACCACGGTGCGCGGCTATTCCTTCTTCAACGATTCGTTCGTCTACGTCATCTTCGAGGACGGCACGGATCTGTACTGGGCGCGATCGCGCGTGCTCGAGTACTTGAGCCAGGTCGCCCCCACCCTGCCCGCCGAGGCCCGGCCGGCACTCGGCCCGGACGCCACCGGCGTGGGGTGGGTCTACCAGTACGCCCTGGTCGATCGCTCCGGCGAACACGACCTGGCCGACCTGCGATCGCTGCAGGACTGGTTCCTGAAATACGAATTGCAGACCGTCGAGGGCGTTTCCGAGGTCGCCTCGATTGGCGGCATGGTTCGCCAGTATCAGGTGGTCGTCGATCCCGACAAGCTCCGCGCCTACAACATTCCCCTGCCGCGCGTTCGAGAGGCCATACAGAACGGCAACATGGAGACCGGCGGCCGCGTCATCGAGATGGCCGAGGCGGAGTACATGATCCGGGCGACCGGCTACGTCGATTCGCTCGAGGATCTCGAGGCGATCCCGGTCCGCACCACCGAAGACGGGGTACCGATCCGCGTCCGCGACATCGCGCGCGTGCAGTTCGGGCCGGAACTGCGGCGAGGCATCGGCG
>JAASTB010000105.1 GCA_021767625.1 Wenzhouxiangella sp. | reverse complement strand
GCCGATACCGGCGCCTATTTCAGCGGGCGGCATTTCGGCGGCGCCAAACTGGCGCCGAGAATCAGCCCGGGCAAGACCCGCGCCGGGGCGCTGGGCGGCCTGCTGGGTGCGGCCGTACTCACACCCCTGGCAGGCGCGATCTTCCCGCTTAACCCGTTCGAACCCTTCACGCTCGCCGCCCTGGCCTTCGGCATCGCCATGATCTCGATCGGCGGCGATCTCTACATCAGCCTGCTCAAACGCCAGCGCGGCCTGAAGGACACCTCAGCGCTGCTACCGGGCCACGGCGGGATACTCGATCGCTTCGACAGCATGTCGGCTGCGGTCCCGTTTTTCGCCCTGGCGGTCCTGAATGCCGCCGGCACGCCCCTGACCTGAGCCGGCCCGAAGCGCCTTGCCACCTTCCCGTTCAGGGCAGAATCAGGCTGCAGCCGGTACAATGTGCGGCTTGATCGTTCGAACCCTGCTACAGCCGGTTACGGACCGGCGCGGATAACGACCCGAACATGCTCGATATTCTCGGACCCATTCTCTGGCTGGCCGTCGCCCTCGGGCTGCTGGTCACCTTCCACGAGTTCGGCCACTTCTGGGTGGCGCGGCGCTCGGGCGTTCGCGTCCTGCAGTTCTCGATCGGCTTCGGCCCGGCGCTGTGGTCGCGCATCGGCCGCGACGGCACGGAATACCGTATTGCGGCCATCCCCCTGGGCGGGTATGTGCGCATGCTCGACGAGCGCGAGGCGCCCGTGGCCGACAATGAACTCGACCAGGCCTTCAACCGAAAACCGTTGGGCCAGCGCATGGCGATCGTTGCCGCCGGTCCGGCGTTCAACTTCATCTTCGCCATCGCCGCGTTCTGGCTGATGTTCGTCGTCGGCGTTCCCGAAACGCGGCCGGTCGTCGGCGAGACCAGCGGCATCGCCGCGGAAGCCGGACTCGAGAGCGAAGACCTTATCGTGCGGGTCGGCGAAGCCGAGACCCAGACCTGGACGCACGTACTGCTGGAACTGATGCCGCACGCGCTGGACGGCGAATCGGTCACTGTCATGGCCGAGCGGCCCGGCGGCGGGCGCCGGACGCTGGAACTGCCGCTTCAGCGCATGCCGGCCGATTTCGACGAATCGCGCGCACTGGACGCCATCGGCCTGTCCCCCTGGCGGCCGGACCTGCCGCCGGTCGTGGGCGAAGTCAGCCCCGGAACGCCGGCCGAGCGCGCCGGCCTCGAGAGCGGCGATCGCATCGTCAGCATCTCCGGCGAGGGGGTCGAGGGCTGGCGCGACGTCGCCCGCCTGATTCCGGCGCACGGTCTCGACGAGCAGGGCACGACCCTCGAGCTCGACATGCAGGTCGAGCGCGACGGCCGCCTGCTTCAACTGGCCCTCACGCCCGAACTGCGCGACGGACGACCGGTCATCGGCGTCCAGTCGATGCCGCCCGACGAGGCCACGCGCGCCGACATGGAGCGGGCCTTCACGGTGCTTCGCCACGGCCCCGTCGATGCCGTGGGCCAGGCTTTCGCCGAGACCGGCCGCCTGACCGCGGCCACCTTCGGTATGCTCGGCCGGATGATCACCGGCAGCGCCAGCCTCAGCAATCTCTCGGGCCCGATCACCATCGCCCAGATGGCCCACTCGTCCGCGTTGCTGGGTTTTTCCAGGTTCCTGTTCTTCCTGGGCCTGATCAGCCTGTCGCTGGCGATCATCAACCTGCTGCCCATCCCGGTACTGGATGGCGGCCACCTGATGTATTACCTTGTGGAGCTGGTCAAGGGGTCACCCGTATCGGAAAAGACCCAGATCGCGGGCCAGTACCTGGGCATCCTGATGGTCGTCGGGCTGATGAGCCTGGCGATATTTAACGATCTGTTACGCCTTTTTTCCTAAACTGCAGCACGCCCGAAGGCGGGTCATGCTGAAACAATAAAACCGGAACGCGTCCGATATGAAACGAATCTGCCTGCTGCTGATGCTGCTCGCCGCCACCGGCCTCGCATCGGCCGAGACATTCCGCATCAGCGACATTCGTGTCGACGGACTGCAGAGACTGTCCGAAGGCAACATCTTCAGCTACGTCCCGCTGGAAGTCGGCGACACCATGACGCCGTCGCTGGCGCGCAGCACGATCCGCGACCTCTGGGAGACGGGCTTCTTCGACGACGTCAGGCTCTCGCGAGAGGGCGACGTCCTGGTCGTCACCGTGGAGGAGCGACCGGCCATCTCGGCGATCAGCATCGCCGGCAACCGCCAGATCAAGACCGAGGATCTGATGCCCGCGCTGGCCAACATCGGCATCGCCGAGGGCGAAATCTTCAACAAGCTCGAGCTCGACCGCGTGCGCCAGGAGATGATCCGGCAGTACTACAGCCGCGGATACTACGCCGTCGAAGTCGACACCAACGTGGGCGAGCTCTCGCGCAACCGCGTCAACCTCAGCATCGTCGTCGAAGAGGGAGAGCAGGCCCGCATCCGCCACATCAACATCGTCGGCAACGAGACCTTCAGCGAGGAAGAATTGCGGGACGGCTTCGAGTCCGACAGCAAGCTCGGCTGGTTCTTCTGGCAGGGCGCCAACAAGTACACGCGCGAAAAACTCTCGGGCGACCTCGAGACCCTGCGGTCCTACTACCTCGACCGCGGCTATCTCGACTTCTCCATCGAATCCACCCAGGTCTCGATCAGCGAGGACAAGCGCGACATCTTCGTGACCGCCAACATCCGCGAGGGCGAGGTCTACACCGTGCGCGACGTGGTGCTCACCGGCGAGCTGATCCTCGGTGAGGAGACCCTGCGCCGCCTGATCATGATCGAGGAAGGCGACACCTTCTCTCGCAAGCAGGTCGAGCAGAGCGTCAACAACATCACCACCGTGCTGTCGAACATCGGTTACGCCTTCGCCAACGTCAACCCGGTGCCCCGGATCGATCGCGACACGCTCGAGACCGAGCTCAACTTCTTCATCGACCCGGGCAAGCGCGTCTACGTGCGCCGGGTGGAATTCCGCGGCAACACGCAAACCAAGGACGAAGTGCTGCGCCGCGAGATGCGCCAGTTCGAGGGCGCCTGGTTCTCGCAGTCGGCCATCGACCGCTCGAAACTTCGCCTGCAGCGACTCGGCTACCTCGACAACGTCAACATCGAGACCCCGGCGGTCGAGGGCACCGACGACCAGGTCGACATCGTCGTCAGCGTCGAGGAGCAGCCCTCGGGCAGCTTCCAGGTCGGCTTCGGCTATTCGCAGGTGCAGGGCCTGATCGCCTCGGTCTCGGTGCAGCAGGACAACTTCCTGGGTTCGGGGCGGCGCGTCGGTTTTGCCGTCAGCCACAGCGACATCTACACCCAGGCTTCGGTCAACTACACCAACCCCTATTACACCGACAGCGGTGTGTCGCGAGGCTTTTATGCACGCTACACCGAGTTCGACCAGGGCGACGCCAACATCTCCCAGTTCTCCACCAGCCAAGCCGCCGCGGGGGTCAACTTCGGGTTTCCTCTGTCGGAAGTGGATTATCTCCGCTTCGGCCTCGGCGTCCAGGATGTCGACATCAATATCGGCGGGCGGGCTGTCCCGGTCGATCCCGACGACCCGGACTCCGCGTTCGAGTACCGTTATGTTGCCGATCGGCCGCTGGGCATCACGCTCGACGAAGATGGCGACGGCTTCCTGAGTTCCGAGGAAAGAAGCGTCACCACCTATCGGCTCGATGGCACCTGGTCGCGCGACAGCCGCAACCACTACCTCAACCCGACGACGGGCTCCCTCCACCGCCTGGGCGCCGAGGTGGCGCTGCCCGGCAGCACGCGCGAGTTCTTCCGGCTCAACTACCGTTTCCGCAAGTACTGGCCGATCGGCAACAACGGCATGGCCTTCAGCCTCAAGGGCGACGTGGCCTACGGCGACGCCTACGACAACTACGACGAGGAGCTCGGTCTCCAGCCGATCGAGCCCGAGCTGAGCGACGGGCGCGCCCGCGAATGCCAGCTCGACGAAGTCGTGACCTACGACACCGGCCTGCCCTTCTACGAACACTTCTACGGCGGCGGCGTGTCCGACATCCGCGGCTTCGAGGACAACTCGCTCGGCCCCAAGGACCAGTTCTGCCGCTCGGTCGGCGGCGACTTCAAGGTCATCGGCGGCTTCGAGCTGGCCTTTCCGCTGCCCAATATCGAGTCCAGCGGCACGCGCCTGGCCTGGTTCTTCGACGTGGGCAACGTCTACCGCGATGTCGACAGCTTCGAGACCGACCTGCTGCGCGCCTCCACCGGCCTGTCGCTGACCTGGCAAGCGCCGGTCGGTCCGATTATCATCAACGTTGCGACACCACTCAAGGAACGCGAAGGCGATGAGACGCAGATCATCCAGTTCTCCTTCGGCCAGACGTTCTGACCCGCGGCCGGCATGATCGCGACGACGGCGACCAGCCGGCGCAGAACTGACGGCCCGGGCCGGGCGCGATGGATCGTGCTCGGCCTGCTGTTGGTGTGCTCGACTGCCGCCGCACAGGACCTGCGCATCGGCTACGTGGACATGAAGCGACTGTTCGACGCCGCCCCGCAGGTGGTCAACGCCCGCGAGGCGCTGGAGCAGGAGTTCAGCCCCCGCAACGAAACCCTGCTGGCCGACGAAGCCCGCCTGGAGCGCATGGAGGCCGAACTGGCCGAATCGACCGGATTGTCCGACGAGGAGCGCTTCGAGATGGAGCGCGAGATCCGCAACCTTCAGCGATCCATCGACAGGCGCCGCGAGGATCTCACCGAGGAGCTGCGCTTCCGCACCAACGCCGAGAAGAAGGCCCTCGAGGAAACCATCGACGTGGCCGTCAACCAGATCGCCGAAGCGGGCGAATTCGACCTGATCCTGACCAGTCCAGTGGCCTACGCCTCCGACCGGATCGACGTCACCGACCGCGTCCTGCAATGGCTGGAGGAAGACTTCCGCAGCCAGCAGTCTTCCGGCGGACAGACCGGCCAGTAGCAAACCCGGAATCACGCATGCAAGACACCACGCTCAAGGCGCTGGCCGACCGTTTCGGCCTGACCCTCCGCGGCGATCCCGATCATCGCGTCGGCTCGCTGGCCACGCTGGCATCCGCCGGCCCCGGCGATATCAGCTTCCTGGCCAACCCGGCCTATGCCCGCGATCTGGCCGAATGCCGCGCCGGGGCGGTGATCATCGGCGAGGACCTGGCCGGGCGCTGGAGCGGCAACGCCCTGATCAGCAAGAACCCCTACGCCAGCTGGGCCCGGATTGCGGCCCTGCTGCACCCGCTGCCGGCAGCGGAGCCCGGCGTCCACGCCAGCGCGGTGGTCGCCCAGGACGCACAGGTCGATCCTTCGGCCAGCGTCGGCCCCCAGGTGAGCATCGGCGCCCGCGCCCGAATCGGGCGAAACGTCGTCATCGGGCCGGGCTGTGTCGTCGCCGAGGATGCCGTCATCGGCGACGACTCCCGGCTCGTGGGGCGCGTCTACATCGGCCCGCAGTGCCGCCTCGGCGAACGGGTGCTGGTCCACCCCGGCGCGGTCATCGGCGCCGACGGCTTCGGCCTGGCGATGGACGCGGGACAGTGGATCAAGGTGCCGCAGATGGGCACGGTGGTCGTCGGCGACGACTGCGAGATCGGCGCCAACACCACCATCGACCGCGGCGCAATCGAGGACACCGAACTGGCCGAGGACGTGCGCCTGGATAACCAGGTCCAGATCGCCCACAATGTCCGGATCGGTGCGCACACGGCCATCGCGGGCTGCGTCGGCATCGCCGGCTCCACTCGCATCGGCAGCTATTGCATGATCGCGGGCGCCTGCGGCATCGGCGGCCACCTGAGCATCTGCGACAAGGTGATCGTGACCGCCATGAGCACGGTGCTGGACTCGATCACCGAACCCGGTGAGTACGGCTCGGGCATTCCCGCCCGGCCACACGCCCGCTGGAAACGAATCCTGGTCCGGCTGGGGCAGCTCGACGACTGGGTTCGTCGCCTGCGCCGGCTGGAGCGAAACCAATCCTGAACCATCAAGCAAAGAAACGATGAACGACACCACACAGGTAGATATCGAGAAGATTCTCGAACTGTTGCCGCACCGCTACCCGTTCCTCCTGGTCGACCGGGTGCTGGAGTACACGCTCGACGACCCACCCCGCATCCGGGCCCTGAAGAACGTGACCATCAACGAACCCTTCTTCCAGGGTCATTTCCCCGGTCACCCCGTGATGCCGGGCGTGCTGCTGCTCGAGGCGATGGCCCAGGCGGCCGGCTGCCTGGCGCACCTCGCGCGCGAAGCCACCGGCGGCGACAACCGCCTCTACTACCTGGTCAAGATCGACAAGGCGCGCTTCAACCGGATCGTCGTGCCCGGCGACCAGCTCGTCTTCGACGTTACCCAGAAACGGCTCATGCGCAACATGGGCGTGTACGAAGCCACCACGCTGGTCGACGACAAGCCCGTCGCCAGCGCGGAACTGCTCTGCGCGGCCCGACCCGACCCGACGCCATGATCCATCGCACCGCCATCATCGAGGAAGGGGCTCGAATCGGCGACAACGTCACCGTCGGTGCCTACAGCGTGATCGGCCCGGACGTGGTCGTCGGTGACAACTGCTGGATCGGCCCGCACGTGGTCATCAGCGGGCGAACGAGCATCGGGGAGAACTGCCGCATCTACCAGTTCGCCTCGATCGGCGAGGCACCCCAGGACAAGAAGTACGCGGGCGAAGACACCGCCGTCGAGATCGGCCGCGACAACACGATCCGCGAGTATGTGACCATCAACCGCGGCACCTCCGACGACATCGGCGTGACCCGCATCGGCGACGACAACTGGCTGATGGCCTACTGCCACGTCGCGCACGACTGCCAGGTGGGCTCGCACACCATCTTCGCCAACGGAGCGACCCTGGCCGGCCACGTCATCGTCGGCGACTGGGTCATCTTCGCCGGCTATTCCGGCGCCCACCAGTTCTGCCGCATCGGCGCGCACGCTTTTCTCGGCATGTACGGCGGCGTCAACCAGGACGTACCCGCCTACGTCATGGTGTCGGGCCAGCCGCCGCGCCCGCGCGGCATCAACGCCGAGGGTCTCAAACGCCGCGGCTTCGACCCCGGCCAGGTCCGCAATATCCGCGAGGCCTTCCGCCTGATCTATCGCAAGGGCCTGCCCCGCGACGAGGCCATCGCCGAATTGCGTTCGCGGGTGGACGAGCAACCGGAGCTGGCGCTGATGATCGAGTCGATCGAAAGCAGCCAGCGCGGGCTGCTGCGCTGAAACGATCATCGTGAGCGCTCACCCGCCGCGGATCGTCCTGGTCGCCGGGGAGGCATCCGGGGACGCCCTCGGCGCGAGCCTGGCGGCAAGGCTGCGCGAGCGGCGACCGGACATCGAACTGGCGGGCGTGGCCGGCGAGGCCATGCGCGCCGCCGGCGTCGAGGCCTGGTTCGACCTGGACGAACTCAACGTCATGGGCCTCACCGAGGTGCTCAAGCACCTGCCCCGGCTGTTCAG
>JAASTB010000104.1 GCA_021767625.1 Wenzhouxiangella sp. | reverse complement strand
GGCTCATCCTCGTCCGGCAGGAGCATCACCCGATCGTCCCGGATGATCATCAGGACGAGCGCATCCATCTTCTCGCTGCGGTTGCGCGGATCGAGCGTGAGCATGCCCGCGGTGAAGGTGCGGCCGGCTTCGATGGCTTCGGCCAGCGGAGGCGTGCGTTTTTCGCTGATCCGGCTGGACCAGAACTGCACGCGCTCGTCGCCGATGCGTTCACGAAGGCGTTCCAGGCAGTCCCGGTTCCAGTCCTCGTCGTGCTCGAGCATCTTGTCGACAAAGGCCGGCACCATGGTCGCCTCGAGCACCGGGCGAACGGCGGAAGCCACTGTGCCGCTGACCGAACAGGTCAGGTGGCTGCCAGCCTCTTCGAACAACTGGCGGTTGTGCAGATGATTTTCGCGCGCGATCACCAGCAGGTCGGGGTTGATCATCAGCGCGGTCATGATCGTCGACAGGTTTTCCGCGTCGCTGGCGTGGGCGACCACAAGCCCGGTCGCCTCTGAAACGCCGGCACGCTCCAGTGTGTCCCCTTCCGAACTGGGCCCGAGTACGCTGCCCGGCGGCCAGTCCGCTCCGTCGCCTTCCTCGGCAATGATGCGCGTCGACACGCCCCGGCTGCAAAGATCGTCGGCCAGCAGGCGGCCGAAGTCGTCCTGTCCGCAAACCAGCCAGGTGCCGTCCAGGCGGGTTTCCGGATCCCACTTCTGCCTGGCGCCGGCCTCGGAAAGTCGTTCGTACAGCCGGTAGGCCTCCGGTCGCGTGATGGCCAGGGCGACGCGCCGCGAGAACTCCTCCGCCGGGCGGATGACGAAGCCGGTCTCGAACGAATCCATGTTGCTGGCCGTGGCGCTCGAGTCCGCTCTTGCGGCGACCATGACCTTCTGGTTGAGCAGCCGCCCGGCCAGCGCGATCTTCAGGTTGGTTTCGTCGCTGTCGGTCAGGGCAAGCAAGCCCGCACACCAGCGGTTCTGCAGGCCGGCCTTGAGCAGGTTGTCCGGCACCGAGGCGTCCAGCCTGAAACCCGGTACCAGCACGTGGTAGTCGCGCAGCTGAAGTTCGCGTATTGCGTGCTCGGACCGATCGACGACAACCACCCGCCGGCCGCTTTGCACAAGGTTATCGACGAGCATCCCGCCGGCGCCGCCGTAACCGCAGATCAGGTAGAAGGGCGAGCGTATCGCGGCAATGGTGCGCTGCAACCGGCGGCGTCCCAGCGCCTCGTGAAAGGCTTCGTCACGAACCAGGCCGACCAGGCTGCCGATGGCGAACAGCCAGGCGAAGACCGTCATGTAGATACACACCATTGTCCACAGGCGCTGCGCCTCGCTGAACCGGGCCGGGATCTCCCCGAAGCCGATCGTGCTGCCCGTGTAGCTCACGACGTAGAAAGCGTCGAGAAAGTTCATGGTCCAGCGCTGGCCGTTCTCGTCGTAGCCGGGCACCAGGGTGTAACCGACCGTGGCCACGGCATACGCGCCGATCAGCACGATCAGCGGAAAGCGCATGCGCTGGAAGAGCAGTGACAGCGGGGTGTTCATCGCCGGCAAGTCGGCTCAGCGTCGAAAGCGGCTGGTCTCGATCAGCACCACGACCATGGACACGATATTGGCCAGTAGCGCGCCGCCCGACAAAGAAACCACTGAAGCCATGACCGCCGGCGTGAGACCGGCGTCAGTGACGTGCACCGCCACGCCCCAGACCACGGCGGCTGCCAGGAGCTGTAGATCGGCGACCAAGCTCGAGGCCAGCAGTACCGCCCCGATATGCGTGCGCTCGCCGAGCTTCATCACCGTTGCGATCAGGCTCACCACGATGGCGGCGAACAATTCGTAGGCGTTGTGATGGGCGGGGTTGTCGATCTCACCGAGAAAGAACCCGAAATTGAGCGTCAACGCCAGCAGGATGAAAAACGCGAAAAAGATCTTCTCAGGATTCATGACAGGTCCCCTCGCCGGCGGCAGTAACAAGCTGCACGTTAGCCGACCCGCCGGAGGCCGTCAATTCCGAGAATTCGCTAGTCCTTGCCGCTGCGCCAGATCGACACCAGCAACCATACGCCGCCGATCGCCGCGCCGACGAAGCCAAGGAAACCGAACAACGGCAGTCCGAAAGCCTGCTTGTCACCCTGCACGTTCATGACGATGGCCGAACCGATGATCAGAGCGGCTGTGACGATGCCCAGGGTCAGTCGACTCGCTGCCTGGTCGAGCTGATTGCTGACTTCCTTGAGTGCACGGATGTCGACGTGCACTTCGATCCGGCCCTTGCTGGCGTTGCGCAGCAAGCGGCTCAGATCGGCCGGCAGGTCGCCGAGCAGTCGCAGCGTCTGCGCCACGCTCTTGCGCATTCGGCGCGCCAGGTTGATCGGCGCGTAGTGACGGCGCAGCACTTCCTCGATGATCGGTGCCGCCTCCCCGGCCATGTCGAAATCCGGATCCAGTCGCCGCCCCATCCCTTCGAGCGTAATGAAGGCCTTGAGCATGAGCACCAGATCGGCCGGCAACACCAGCTGGTGCTGGCGCAGCACCGCGGTGATGTCGCCGATCATGGCGGACAGGTCCAGTTGCTGCAGCGGCACGCCATGATAGTGATCGATGAATTCTTCCACGTCTTCGCGCAGTTTTTCTTCGTCGACCTTGTCGTCCTCGCTCCACTCGATCAGGATGTTGGCTGCGCTTTCTGCATCGCGCGAGACGAGGCCGTGAAGCAACTCCGCCACCTCGTGGCGCCTTTGCTCCGACAGCCGACCCACCATGCCGAAATCGAGCAGGCCGATCCGATTCCCGGGCAGGTAGAGAATGTTGCCCGGATGCGGGTCGGCGTGGAAGAAGCCCTCTTCCAAAATCATCAGAAGGATGGCGCGCGTGCCGCGCACGGCGATCTCGTGGCGATCGAGCCCCGCGGCGTCGACGGCCTCCAGGTCTCTGCCCGGTATGCCTTCCAGGCAGGTCTGTACGTTGAGACGTTCGCTGCTCCATTCCCAGAAGATGTCGGGAACGATGATGCCCGAGTCGGCTTCCAGGGTATCGGCGATGCGCTCGGCATTCCGGCACTCCGCCATGAAATCCAGCTCGAGCCTCAGAGAGCGGGCGAAGTGCCGCACGAGCATTCTTGGGCGGTAGTGGCGGAGCTCGCTGGCCTCGGACTCGAGGATCTCGGCGAGGCGCCGCAACAGGCGCAGGTCGGCCTCGATCACGGACTTGATGCCCGGCCGGCGAACTTTCAGTGCCACGGCCGTGCCGTCCTGCAGCCAGGCGCGGTGGACCTGAGCCAGCGAAGCAGCCGCCAGCGGCTCGCGATCGACTCGTTCGAACACTTCTTCGGGCGGCGCCCCCAGATCCTCGGTCAACTGGGCCTCGATCTCTTCCCAATCGACGGCGGGCGCGTGGTCCTGGAGCTTGCCGAACTCCGCAAGCCATTCCGGGCCGAAGAGGTCGACACGGGTGGCCAGCACCTGGCCGAGCTTGACGAAGGTCGGGCCCAGTTCCTCGAGCACCCGGCGGACGCGCTCGGGCGGCCTCAGCCTGGCCAGTTCCTCGCCCTCCTTCCAGTGCAGCACCTTGCCGGCGCGCTGCAATGCGCCGGCCATGCCGATGCGCTGCACGACGTCGCCGAAACCGTAGCGAATGAGGACCGATGCGATGTCCTGCATCCGTCCGATGTCGCGTGCCGCACTCAGTGCCTGCCAGAGCATGCCTTCCATCCGTTTGAAATCAGGGCCTAGAGTAGCTTATCGAGCAAGTACTCGCCGCGTGGCGAAACGCTTGCGGTCGGCCGGGGTAGAATCGGAGCCATGCGAACGACCAGTCGAATTCTCGTATCTGCGGTCCTGGCGTCCCTACTGTTCGGATGCGCATCGACGCCGCCGAAACGCCAGGACAACCTGTGCGAGATATTCGAACAGGAACCGGGGTGGTACGACCACGCCCACACCAGCGAAAGGCGCTGGGGCATTCCAATTTCCGTCCAGATGGCCATCGTCCAGCGCGAGTCGTCCTTCCGGGCCCGGGTCCGTCCGGCGCGCACGAAACTGCTCGGCTTCATCCCCTGGCGGCGCCCGTCATCCGCCCACGGATACGCCCAGGCGCAGGATCCGGCCTGGGAGGAATACCTCGAGATGACGGGCCGCTCGGGCTGGTTCACCAGCCGCGCCGACATGGCCGACGCGTTGGACTTCATCGGCTGGTACAACTACACCAGTCATCGGCGTCTCGGCATTGCCCGCAACGACGCCTACGAGCTCTACCTGGCCTATCACGAGGGCCGCACCGGCTACGAGCGCGGCACCTGGCGTGACAAGCCCAAGGTGCGACAGACCGCCCGCCAGGTCGCCGAACGCGCCGAGCGCTATGCCCGTCAGTTGCCCGCCTGCGAAGAAACGTTCCGCTGCGCCGCCTGGTGGAAGATCTGGCCCTTCTGCCGGTAAAGCAGGACCACGTACAGCCAACCGCCGACGGCGCCCGGCAAGCTCATCAGAAGCAGCCCGCTCCAGGTACGCGCTGCGGCCACCACCGTCACGGGCAGCATTGCATCCATGACGAGCAGCGCCACCAGGGGCGCAGCGAAACCGGCGAGTACGTGCAGCGACACCGACCGTGCCGGCCAGCGGCGCGCCAGCCCGCTCGCGACCAGCAGGGCCACCAGGAGTCCCGCAGCCACGATAATGCCCCACAGCGGCGCGAAGCCGAGCAGGTCCTGACCCGACATCGCGAGTCGCTGTCCCAAGCTCACGTCCACGCCCAGACCCGTAATCCGGGCGATGTTGATCTGGGTCTGGATCACGCTGCCGATCGAGGCCGTGACGAGCACCGCCGTCATCCAGGCCAGGAACCATCTCAATACCTTCATGCGAGGTACTCCGCGCTGCGTGGAGCCAACAGATTACCAGCCCCGGGGCCCGAGTCTGCTATCTTCGAAGCCACCGCCCGGTTGATGGAGCGTCCAATGGCCCGAACCGCCTTGCTGTTGAGCCTGATCCTGATGTGTTGCCCCCTGCGGGCGCAGCCCCTGGCTGTCGAAACCTACGTCGACGGACTCGAGCATCCGTGGTCGATGGTCTTCCTGCCCGACGGCCGGGCACTGGTGACCGAGCGACCCGGCCGCTTGCGGGTAATAACAGCCGACGGGCGACTCGTCGAGGCGCCCGTGACCGGCACGCCGGAAGTCTACGCCGACAGCCAGGGCGGCCTTATGGGCCTGGCCCTGCATCCCGAGTACGCCGAAAACGGCTGGATCTACATGACGCTGGCGCACGGCGGCCCCAAAGCCAATGCGACGCGCATCGTCCGCGGCCGGCTGGTGGACGGACGCTGGACGGACACCGAAGTACTCTTCACCGCGCAACCGTGGAAAGACACGCCCGTGCACTACGGCGGACGGATGGCCTTTCTTTCCGACGGTACGCTGCTGGTGAGCGTCGGCGACGGCTTCGACTACCGCGAACACGCCCAGCGCCTCGACAGCCACCTGGGGAAGATGATCCGCATCCACGACGACGGCCGGGTACCGGCCGACAATCCATTCGTCGAGCGCAAGGAGGCCCTTCCCGAGATCTTCTCCCTGGGCCACCGCAATCCCCAGGGGCTCGTGGTCGAACCGGCCGAGGGCCGCATCTGGTCCCACGAACACGGCCCGCGCGGCGGCGACGAACTGAACCTGATCCGTGCCGGCGGCAACTACGGCTGGCCGATCGTCACGCGCGGCGTGGACTACTCCGGCGCCCGGGTATCACCGTTCACCGACCGCCCCGGGATGATCGCCCCGAAACTGGGATGGACGCCGTCGATCGCCCCTGCCGGCATGAGCCGCTATACGGGCTCCCGCTTCCCCGATTGGCGGGGCGACCTGCTGGTAGCCAGCCTGGTCGAGAAGACCCTTCGACGAATCAGGCTCGACGGTGACGAGATCGTCGGCGACCAGCCGCTCGGCCTGCAACTGGACCGTCGTCTGCGCGACGTGCGGGTGGGACCGGATGGCGCGCTGTACGTCCTCACGGACGAGAATCAAGGCGAAATACTTCGTATAACTTACTGATATTAATTTTATTAAATGAGCTCGAATAGCGCGGCATAGCTCGACAGTGCGCAAAACCGGCTTTCAAGCTCTGGTAAATTGATGGCCATCGAATATCGGGAGGCAGCAAGTATGTCGGCAAGAACCGCCCATCGCCTGGTCTGGCTTGCCGCCCTGTTGCCTGCCGCGATCTTTCTGGCGCACCTCGACTGGAGCGCCGTGTCATCGACGAGCGCCCTGCTCAATACCGCAGGCCGGCTGACCGGCGTGGCCGGCCTGTCGATGCTGCTGCTGGCCGCGATCCTCAGCGCCCGCGTTCCCGGTTTCGACCGGCCCTTCGGCGGCCTGACGCGGCTGTGGCGAACCCACCACCTGCTCGGCGCCTGGTCGCTCATCCTGTTGCTACTGCACCCGGTCCTCTTGGCATTTTCCGCGGCCGGCACCAGCATTGAATCCGCCGCTGCCACCCTGCTGCCGCCGATCTCGGACCTGGCCAGCTGGAGCGGCTGGGCGGCGCTGATCCTGATGATGATCTTCCTGGCGCCGAGTTTTTCATTCTTCGGCCGCCCCCGCTACGAGCGCTGGAAGAAGATCCACCGGCTGGCCGGTCCGGCCGTCGCGCTGGCACTGGTTCACGATTTCTGGCTGTCCCGGGGGCTGCCGACCTGGCTCGACATCGTCCTGTGGTCAGCGCTGGCGCTACTCGCCGTGGGCGCGGTCGGCTGGCGCTTCGTTTTCTCCCGTCGCATCGGTCGCCTGGCCTACACGATCAGCGAGGTCACCGCCGTCGCCAACAACGTGGTGGAGCTGAGCCTGGAACCGTGTGGCCGCAAGCTCCGACACGAGGCGGGCAATTTCGTCTATGTCACGCTCGAAGACCCGTCACTGGCAGCCGGACGGGGCGAGGAGCACCCCTACACGCTGTCCTCCTCGCCCGACGAAGGGCAGCTTCGCGTGGCGATCAAGTCGCTGGGCGATGCCAGCCGGGCCGCGCAGACTGTCCGGCCGGGAACGACCGCGCGAGTCGAGGGTCCATACGGACGGTTCTTCGTCGCGCCCGATCGCGTTCCGGAGCCCGAACTGTGGGTGGCCGGCGGTATCGGCGTGACGCCCTTTCTTGCGAGAATGCGGCATCTGCAGCGTCGGGGCGAGGCCGCCGACGTGTGCATGATCTTCTGCGTCCAGGACCCCGCCCGCGAGATCTTCGCAACGGAACTGCACGACCTGGCCGACCAGCTGGAAGGCTTTCGGCTCAGTATCCACTACTTCTATCGCGAGGGACCGCTGTCGGGCAGCTACCTGGACGAGGTCTGTCCCGATATCAGCCGGCGAAGCGTCTACATCTGCGGGCCCGAACCGCTCAACGCACTCGTCCGGCAACACGCCGCAGCCGCAGGCATTGCGGCATCGAGAATCCACACCGAGGAGTTCGAACTGCTATGAAACAGGCCGTCTACACCATCTTCGTCGCATTCTGGGCTTGCGTCCTGACCGTCGTCGCACT
>JAASTB010000103.1 GCA_021767625.1 Wenzhouxiangella sp. | reverse complement strand
TCCGCTCCCGGCGATGGCGCGCGAGATCGCCGGCCGCTGCCGGGTCCTGTGTTTCGACGAGTTCAACGTCAGCGACAGCGCCGACGCCATGCTGCTCGGCGGCCTGCTGCAGCCGCTCTTCGAGCGCGGGCTGTGCCTGGTCGCGACCAGCAATACCGCACCCGGCGACCTGTACGCCGGGGGGCTCCAGCGCGAGCGCTTCGTGCCCGCCATCGAAGCGATCGAAGGGCACTGCGAAGTGGCGCAACTGGACGCCGAGACCGACTATCGCCTGCGCGAACTCAGCCGCCACCGCACCTACTACCACCCGGTCTGCGAAGCGAGCCGGGAGGAAATGCGGCAGGAATTCGCCACCCTGACCCGCGGCGAGCCGGCCGGCGACGAACCGCTGGACGTGCGCGGCCGCTCGCTGAGCCCGATCCGCCGGGCGGGGCCGGTGGCCTGGTTCGACTTCGAAACCCTGTGCCTCGGCCCGCGCGCCAGCGGCGACTACATCGAGCTGGCGCGGCGCTTCTCGACGCTGTTCCTCAGCGACGTGCCGGCGATGGACGAGACCGACAACGATGCCGGCCGCCGATTCATCCATCTCGTCGACGAATGCTACGACCGGGCGGTCAAGCTGGTGATTTCCGCCGAGGTCGCGCCGGAAGAGCTGTACACCGGCAAACGTCTGGCAGCCCCCTTCGAGCGCACCGTCTCGCGCCTGATCGAGATGCAAAGCCACGAGTACCTGGGGCGCGAGCACAAGCCCTGACGGGCTGGCCGGTCGGCGGGTCAGACCTCGATCAGGGTCTCGATCACGTGCTGCACGTAGGCATCGAAATCGGGCTCGTCCTTGTCCGGCACCAGGCCCTGGGCCTGTAGCTGCAGGTAGCCCACGTAGGAGGAATACATCAGGTTGGCGCGGTGACGCGCCTCGGTCGTCGGCAGGCCGAGCTCATCGAGCGCGGCGGCCAGATACTTGATTCGGCGCTCGGTCACGCGCCTGAGCACCGGGCCGATGCAGGGATGGTCGGGGCTGGCGCACAGCGCCACGTAGATCCGGTGGGTGAGCGTTTGCCGGCTGGTGCGCCAGACGAAGTCGGCCAGGCGCTCGGCCGGGGCACTGCCGGCGCTCAGCGACAGCCTCAGATGCTGGCGATCCTGCTGCTCCCAGCGCGCCAGGGCCTTGGACAGCAACTCGTCGCGCCCCGGAAAGTGCCAGTAGAAACTGCCCTTGGTGATCCCCAGACGCCGGGCGAGGGGCTCGACGCGCAGCGCGGCAATGCCCTTCTCCGCGATCAGGGCGAGCGCTTCCTGCTCCCAGTCGGCCGGGGTCAACGAAGCCTTCTCGCCGCCGCCGTTATTCTCTGTACTTGATTTGGCCATGATGTTCCGCGATGGTACTCCTCGGGGCTTCGGCGAGCTTGATCGGGCACTTGTTTACGGGCCCTACCGAACCAATATGAAAGCTGATTGACTAAACAATAGGGTAACCCCATACTCTGCCGTATGGAAGCTGTACGCAAACTCAACGACGACATCCGCCGACGCCAGATCTGGACCGATGACGGCATCCGCCTGAGCCTGCGCTATTACGGCGACGACCGCGCCCCGTGCGTGCTCATGGCGCACGGCTTCGGCCAGACCCAGTATGCCTGGGAAGAGACCGGCCGCCGCCTGGCCGCCGCCGGCTGGCAGGCGGTCAGCTACGACGCCCGCGGCCATGGCGAGTCCGACCGCGCGCCCAGCGGCGAATACGACTTCGAGCAATTCATCGAGGATTTCCGGCGGGTGTGTGCTTCCCTGCCCAACCGTCCGGCGGTCATCGGCGCCTCGATGGGCGGCCTGACCGCCCTGCTGGCCCACTCGGAGAAACCCAAGGTCGACCTCTCTTCGCTGGTGCTGGTGGACATCGCGCCGCGCTGGGACGACAGCGGCGTAGAGGCGATGCTCGCCTTCATGCGCCAGAACCCCAAGGGCTTCGAGACCCTCGAAGACGCCATCGAAGCGGTTCGGGGCTTCCTGCCCCATCGCCGGCAGAATGGCTCCGGGGACGGCCTGACGCGCAACCTGCGTCAGGCCGGCGACGGGCGCTGGTACTGGCACTGGGATCCGGCCATGCTCGCACTGGCCGAAAAGAGCAGCAACCTGCAGTCGCGCCTCAAGTCGGCCTCGCGCCGACTCAAGATCCCGACCCTGCTGGTGGCCGGCGGCCAGAGCGAGATGATCGGCCAGGAGCACATCGAGGAATTCCTCAAACTGGCTCCGCACGCCGAGCAGGCGACCGTCGAGGAAGCCTCCCACATGGTGGCCGGCGACCGCAATGACCACTTCATGGGCGCCGTCACGCCGTTCCTCAAACGGCAGGCAGCGCAAGGAGCGTCCTGATCATGACCCTTATCCTGTTTTTGCTCGCCCTGCTCGTCGCGGGCCTGGCCTGTGCTTACTTTCGCGCCTCCGCGGCAACCTGGTCGGTCGTCACCGGCGTCGTCGGCCTGGGCTTCACGCTCGCCGGCGAGCCCGGCTGGATCAGCCTGACCCTGTTCTGGCTGCTCTTCGCGCCGATCGCGGCCCTTCTGAACAACCGCAGCTGGCGCCGGGAGTTCATCACCCGGCGCGTGCTCGAAAGCTTCCAGAACATGGTGCCGACGATTTCCGAAACCGAACAGGTCGCGCTGGATGCCGGCACCGTCGGCTTCGAGGGCGAACTGTTCGGCGGCAATCCCCGCTGGAGCCGCTTCATCAAGAAGCCTCTCCACGACCTCAACACCGAGGAGCAGGCCTTCCTGGACGGACCCGTCGAAGAATTGTGCGGCATGATCGACGAGTGGGAGTTCACCCACTACCGCGCCGGCACCTCCGACGAAGTCTGGGAGCACCTCAAGAAGCACAAGTTCTTCGGGATGATCATCCCCAAGGAATACGGCGGCCTGGGCTTCTCGGCCGTGGCGCATCGCGCCGTGCTGGAGAAAGTGGGCGGGCTGAGCTCCACCGTGGGCTCGATTGTCGCCGTGCCCAATTCACTCGGCCCGGCTGAACTGCTGCTGCACTACGGAACCGAGGACCAGAAGAACCACTACCTCCCGAGGCTCGCAGCAGGCGAGGAAATCCCCTGCTTCGGCCTGACCAGCACCGTCGCCGGCTCCGATGCGACCTCCATCGCCGACTACGGCGTGATCTGCAAGGGCAAGTTCAACGGCAAGGAAACGCTGGGCATCAAGCTCAATTTCGAGAAGCGCTACATCACGCTGGCGCCGGTTGCGACCGTCGTCGGCCTGGCGTTCCGCCTCTACGATCCCGAAGGCCTGCTCGGTGATGAGAAGGACATCGGCATCTCCGTGGCCCTGCTGCCGGCCGACACGCCGGGCATGGACATCGGTCGACGCCATTTCCCGCTCAACAACCCGTTTCCGAACGGCCCGATCCGCGGCAAGGACGTGTTCGTGCCGCTGGACTACCTGCTCGGCGGCACCGAGTACGCCGGCAAGGGCTGGCGCATGCTCGTCGAGTCGCTGTCGGTCGGGCGCGCCATCTCGCTGCCCTCGTCGACCACCGGCGGCGCCAAGGCCGCGACCATGGTCACCGGCGCCTACGCCCGGATTCGCAAGCAGTTCGGGCTGCCCATCGGCCGCTTCGAGGGGGTCGAGGAGGCCCTGGCAAGGATGGCCGGCTACACCTACGCCATCAGCGCACTCAGCCGCCAGACCGCTTCGGCCGTGGACGACGGCGAGCGCCCGGCCGTGCCCGGGGCGCTGGCCAAGTACCACGCCACGGAAATGAGTCGTGAAGTCATCCGCGACGCGATGGACATCCACGGCGGCAAGGGCATCATCCTCGGACCGAAGAACTACCTGGGACGGGCCTGGGAAGGATCACCCATCTGGATCACCGTCGAAGGCGCCAACATCATGACGCGTTCGCTGATGATCTTCGGACAGGGCGCGATTCGCTGCCACCCCTACGTGCTCAAGGAACTGCAGGCATTGCAGATCGAGGACGAGGAAGAACGCCTGGTCGAGTTCGACAAGCTGCTTTTTGCGCACATCGGTCACTCCATCTCCAGCGCCACGCGCGCCTTCGTCCTCGGCCTGAGCTTCGCGAAATTCGCCGCCGTGCCCGGCGATCGCCGCACGCGCAAGTACTATCGCAAGCTCAGCCGCTACTCGGCGGCGTTCGCCTACATGGCCGATATCGCCATGCTCACCTACGGCGGCAAGCTCAAGATCAAGGAAAAGATCTCCGGGCGCCTGGGCGATGCGCTGAGCCAACTCTACATCTGCTCGGCCATGCTGCGCCGCTTCGAGCACGAGGCGCGCCCTGCGGCCGACCAGCCGATCATGGCCTGGGCATTCCATGACGCCATCTACAAGATCCAGCGTGCGCTGACCGGCGTGATCGACAATTACCCGATCACCTGGGTGCGTCCCCTGCTGCGGCTGGTGGTCTTTCCGCTGGGACAGCGCGAGAGCGCACCCAACGACCGCCTCGGGCACAAGGTGGCATCGCTGCTGCTCTCGCCCTCGGAAACCCGCGATCGCCTGACCCGCGGCTGCTACAAGACCGCACGCGAAGGCTACTGGCCGGGCATCATGGAAGAACTGCTGCCCGACGTGATCGCCGCCGAGCCGGTCGAACGCAAGCTGCTCAAGGCCGAGCGCGCCGGACAGATCAGCGGCTATACCTTCGAAGAGCGCCTCGAGCAGGCACGCAAGAAGGAAATCCTCACCGAGAAGGAAGCCGACCTGCTGGCCGATGTCCGCAAGCGCAGCATGGAGATCATCGCCACCGACGATTTCGATATCGCCGAGTTGCAAGCGGGCCTGACGGAAACCGGGGACGCGATTCGCGGCACCCGGGCCTCCAAGGCCGCCTGATCACCCCGGACCGGTCGGCCTGTCGCCGACCGCGTGCCCGCGTTATACTCTTCCGCGCCGGTCGGCTACTGCCACCGGCGCTTTCTTTTTTGAAAGCACGCAAGAAGAAACCGCAACAGGTGTTTCGGGAAACCGGTGCAAGTCCGGTACTGCCCCCGCAACTGTAATCGGCGTCGGTCAGGAATCGACGCGGCTGGATAGGACCACTCCGCCTTCGAGGCGGGGGAAGGTTCCAGCCCGGTCCTTTCGAACACGAGAGGACTGCCGGAAGTCAGGAGACCGGCCTGTTGCATCGACCATGAATACCGGGTTGCGGCGGGCGACCGGTGTCGAAGACGGCGACGATCCTGCGCCGTCCTTGGCTCCTGCCTTGCTTCCGCGCCCGGTCCAGTGCGCGGGTGAGCGCAAGGAGCACACAAAATGCAACGCACCACCATCGGCTTGCTGGCGACAGCCGGCATGCTCATCGCCTGCGGTGAGGCCACCGCCCGATCCACTTACGAAGGCGACCCGGTCGTCGTCACCGCCACGCGTTCGAAGCAGACCGTCGACGATTCCCTGGCGTCGGTCTCGGTGATCACGCGAGACGACATCGAGCGCGCCCAGGCGCCCGACCTGCTCGAGCTGCTCAGGCTCGAGACCGGTATCGACATCGCCCGCAGCGGCGGCCCCGGCGGGCAGACCAGCATCTTCATGCGCGGGACGAACTCCAACCACGTTCTCGTGCTGGTCGACGGCGTGCGGGTGTCCGCTGCCGGCAGCGGCGCCTTCACCTGGGAGATCATCGACCCGGCCATCGTCGAGCGCATCGAGATCGTGCGCGGCCCGCGCGCGGCGCGCTGGGGCTCGGACGCCGTCGGCGGCGTCATCCAGATCTTCACCCGCCTGTCCGACGGCGCCGGCGCCCGCGCGGCCTACGGCCGCTACGACGATCGGCAGCTCTCGGCCCAATGGGGCAACGGCTTCATCGGCTTCAACATCGCCGGCCGCCGCGTCGAGGGCTTCTCCTCGCAGAACCCCTCGGGCTTTGCCTACGACCCGGATGACGACGGCTTCGAGAACTTGAGCTTCAGCGCCCGCGGCGACCATGCGCTCGGCGGCGGGCAGATGGCCTGGTCCGCCCGCTTCGCCGGCGGCGACGTCGAATTCGACCAGGGTGAGTCGGACTTCGTCAACTACGCCCTGCGCGGCAGCTATCGTCGCCGGACCGCCGGACCCTGGACCTGGGAAGGCTCGGCCGCGTTCTACCGGGACGACCTCGAAACAGACAACGGCTTCAGCATCTCCGACGCCGAGACCCATCGCATCCAGGCCGGCCTGCAGGCCGAGCGCCCGATCGCGGGCGACACCACCTGGCTGCTGGGCATCGACGCCTGGCAGGTCGAAGGCGACACCAGCGGCTCTTTCAACGAAGACCGCGACAACATCGGCGTGTGGACCGGCATCGACGGCCGGCGCGACGCGCTGTCCTGGGAAGCGAGCCTGCGCGCCGACCACGACGGGCAGTTCGGCTCGGCGCTGACCGGCAATCTCGCCGGCGGCTGGCGCCTGGGCGAGCGCCTGCGCCTGTCGGCCAGCGCGGGCCGGGCCTTTCGCGCGCCCAGCTTCAGCCAGCTCTACTCGCCCGGTTTCGGAGGCCAGTACGCCGGCAATCCCGACCTCGACCCCGAGACCTCGATCAGCGGCGAACTGGGCCTCGACTGGTTCGGCCCCGGCGGCCACGGACTGGGGCTGAGCATCTACCAGAACGACATCGACGACCTGATTGCCTTCTCCGGTCCGCAATTCCAGGCAATCAACGTCGAGAAAGCCCGCATCCGCGGCGCCGAGCTCAGCTACCGCTTCCGCACCCGGCGCTGGCGGGCCGAGTCGAACCTGACCTGGCAGGACGCTCGAAACCGCACCACCGACAGCGACCTGCTGCGCCGCGCCGACTTCAAGGGCTCGATCGCGCTCGACCGGACCTTCGCCAACAATGGCTGGCTCGGCGCCGAGCTCGTCCACGTCGGCGAACGGCCGGATCTCGGTATCGAACTGCCGAGCTACACCCTGGTCAACCTGCGCGCGGGCTGGCCGCTGGGCGCCGGAGTGACCCTGGAAGGGCGCCTGGAAAACCTCACCGACGAGGACTACGAACCGCTGGCCGGCTACAACGCCCACCGCCGCTCGGCCTTCGTGGCGCTGCGTTGGCGCACGCCCTGATCAGGCGCGGTCCGGGTCGGCCCGGCCGGCCCGGACACCGCTACGGCTCGAAGCGGTCTTCGAAGACCTCGTCGCCGACCTGCACTGCGTCGGCGAGCACGACAAGGTGCTGCGACAGGTCGTCGCCGCTGATGGCACCGTCGCGGTCCACGTCGATCCACAGCGCCAGCCAAAGGTCGTAGGAGCCGGCCGGCGCGTCCGGCGGCAGATCGAAGTCGCGCTGCGTCGAAGAGACGCCTGCGGGCAGCTCGACGAGACGATCGTTGGCCGGATCGTCGATGAAGGGATCGCTACTGCGCCGCAGACTGGCGCCGATCAGCACGCTCTCGTGCGCCGAGGCCGCCAGGTTTTCCGCCTCGAGCATGATGGTGAATGTCTGCCCCGGGAGGACGACTCCGGCCGGCGTCTGCGCCGACACGATCGAGAGCACCTGCGAAATCACGGCGGTTCGCAGGTCGCTGCCGGCGC
>JAASTB010000102.1 GCA_021767625.1 Wenzhouxiangella sp. | reverse complement strand
ACGACGGCATCGCGCGCCGCCGCGGCCGTGCCCACGTTGTGGACGACCACGCCCAGGTCCTGCGGCAGCCCGTCGTGGGGGACTTCCCGGCCGGTCAGGGCCTGGATGATCTGGCGCTCGCCGCCTTCCGGGTAGATCGTGAAGACCTTACGGATCCGCACGCGTCCTTCGGCGCCGAGCGCGCTGCGTGCCTCGCGCAGCTTCTCCTCTACCTGGCCCATGCGGTCCTCGATGGCGACCACCAGCTGCCGCGCACCGGCGGCATGCGCCAGGATCAGCCCGCCCTCGACGACATCCCGGGCCCGCTCGCGCATGAGCATCTCGTCGCAGGCGATCCAGGGTTCGCATTCGGCGCCGTTGAGGATGACGGTGTGCAGGCCCGACCAGCCGCCGCGCAGCTTGGCGGCGGTGGGAAACATGGCGCCGCCGAGGCCGGCGAGCCCCGAGCGATGCAGGTGATCGACGATCTCGTCCGCGCGCCGTTCCGGCCAGTTCTCCAGGGGCTGCCGCGGCGCCCAGCGGTCCTCGCCGTCGGGCACCAGCACGATGGTTCGGCGCGTGCCGCCCGGGGGCAGCGCGGCGGGGTAGTCGACGACGCTTTCGACCGTCCCGGAGGTCGGCGCATGCTCGGGCACGATGAAATCGTCGCCGGCTTCCGTCAGCGACTGGCCCTTGCGGACGCGCTCGCCCGCGGCGACGAGTATGCGCCCGGTCTCACCCTGGTGCTGGCGCATGGCGATGAACAGGCGCTCGGGCAGCGGCGGCCGCTCGACCGGGTGCTGGCAGGCCACCTGCTTGTGGTGCTGGAGCTTCAGGCCGCCGGGGAAACCGTGGATGCGGTCGCCGGGCAGGGCATCATTCATGCGCGGCCTCCCGGACCTTCAGCGGAATGGGATCGGGACGCGGCCAGCGCCAGGGTTCGCTCTCTGCGACCAGGTCGATGCAATCGACCGGGCAGGGTTCGATGCACAATTCGCAGCCGGTGCATTCGGCCTCGATGACGGTGTGCATCTGGCGCTGGGCGCCGAGGATCGCGTCGACGGGGCAAGCCTGGATGCAAAGCGTGCAGCCGATGCAGCGATCTTCGTCGATAACGGCCACCATGGGCGGCTTGTGCTCACCGTGCGTCTCGTCGAGCGGCTTGGGTTCGACGCCCAGAAGATCGGCCAGCATCTTCACGCCTTCCTCGCCGCCGGGAGGGCACTGGTTGATGTCGGCGTCACCCTCGGCGACGGCCTGCGCGTAGGGGCGACATCCGGGATAGCCGCACTGGGCGCACTGGGTCTGCGGCAGGATCCCGTTGATGCGCTCGACCAGGCTGTCCTCGTCGGGCGCCAGGCGGCGTCCCAGCCAGAGCAGGACGGCTCCTATGACGAGCACCATGGCAGTCAGGGTCAGGATCGCGGAGAGCATGGCGTCATGATAGTGCGAGTGAATCGGTCGTGTGGCCGTTGATCTGGGACAAACCCTGCCCAAGTATCTTGTAAGACAATCATTTGCGACTACTTGGACGGAGAACGAACGCTATGAAGGAAACCGACAAGACCACGTTGCCCATCGTGCAGATGGCGCGCGACAACGACGAGTTTCGCAAGGTGATCTGGACCGGCGAGAACAGCCAGGTCGTCTTGATGGCCGTGCCGGCGGGCGACGAGATCGGCGGTGAAGTGCACGAGGGCCACGACCAGCTGCTCTGGTTCGTCGACGGCGAGGGCGTCGCGAAGATCGGCGAGCGGGAGGAGCCCGTCAAGGCCGGCGATCTCAGCATCGTGCCTTCGGGCACCTGGCACAATTTCAAAAATACCGGCTCGGGGATGCTGAAGCTCTACACCACGTATTCCCCGCCGGAGCACGAACCCGGCACCGAGCACGAAACAAAGGAAGACGCGTCCTGAGTTTCGTTCACACATCGAGCGCCGGCCACTGGCCGGCGTCGATGGTTGCGCGGTAGGCGTGCCAGGTGGCGTGGCCGATCAGCGGCAGCAGCACCACGAAGGCCAGCCAGGCCGTTGCCGCGCCGATGAGCACGCACGAGACGATGATGGCCGCCCAGACGGTCATGGCGCCCTTGTTCCTAAGCACGGCGTTGACCGAGGTCACGACCGCCGTCACGGTATCCGTGCGCCGGTCCATCAACATGGGGAGGGAAAAGGCGCTGGCGGCGAAGACGATGGCGCTGAAGACTGCTCCCACGGCGGTGCCGACGGCCAGGAAAGGCATGAGATCGGACCAGCTCGGATCTTCCGTCGGCGGGAAGAACACGTGCACCATGGTCGCCGCCCGCGCCCAGACGAGAAACACGACGGTCAAAATCACGGCGAATACCAGGGCATTGCCCACCGCGGCTGCCGCGTCGCCCATGCTGCGGGCGAGGCTGACCCGCCGTCCGGCCTCGAGCCGGCGGCTGATCGAATAGAGCGTCAAAGCGAGCCAGGGACCGACGAAGACGAATCCCGACACCAGGCCCAGGTACAGGCCGATATTGCCGAAAAGCCAGGTCGCGGCGGTAATGCCATGGCTCAGCAGCAGCATGACTGCGCCGTAGCACAGGCTTTGTCTGGGGGCGGCCCGGAGGTCGGCCCAGCCCAGGCGCAGCCACCCGATCGGGGCCGAGGCCGGCAATTTGCGGCAAGGTGCCGCGAAGGGGAGTTCTTCGGGGGCGGGCGAATTGCGATCGCCTGGATCGTTCATCGTGACTCGCCGCGATCGGCCAGCCCGCGCTCGATGCGCTGCAGGCTGTCGCGGATTTCCCTGAGCAAGGCGAGATTCTCGCCGCTGGCTGTTGCCGTGCCCGATTCGGTGGGCCGGGCCGCCTGGCGCGTCGAGTCGTCGTCATCCTGGTCGCTGACGCGGTCGCGCTGGTTGAGTACGGCGTCGCGAAAGTCGTCCACGTCGCGAATGCCCACGACCGAAACCAGGGCGCCGCCGGACGATTGTCCGGCCGTCTCGACTTTCATTCCCTTGAGGTCGAACAAGCGCATCAACGGGCCCTGGTAGAGCGCCAGGTCGGTCACTTTCTCCAGCGGGATGCTCTTTTCCTCGACGTTGAGAATGCCCCGGCGGACCTTGAGGTCGCGCCGGGTCAGCACGATTTCCAGGCGTTCGTAGTAACGCTTGGTCAGCCACCAGGCCAGCGGCAGGACGATCGGCATCAGAGGGATCGTCACGACCATGAACAGCAAAAGGAAAAACACGCCCCAGGTCTGGTAGCGAACCACCTCGGGCATGATCTCTGCCTGGCGCAGAACGGGACTGCGTTGCGTCATGTTTCCCTCCATCTTGTCGGTCCTCAGTTCTCAGGCCGCAGCCCTCAGTCCTCAGTCCTCAGTCCCCTCCGGGCACGATTCGCAGGACCCGTCCCTCGGGCTGGTCGGTGACCAGGTAGATCGCGCCGTCCGGGCCGGTCTTGACGTCGCGCACGCGGCTGCCGATCTCCAGCCATTCCTCTCCCACGACCCGGCCGCCCTCGATGACCAGGCGGGAAACGAGCTGGCTGCGCAGCCCGCCGATGAACAGGTCGCCTTGCCAGGCTTCGAATGCGTCGCCGTCATAGAAGTCCATGCCGGAAGGTGCGATCACCGGGTCCCAGAAGTACACGGGCTGTTCCATGCCCTCGGCTTCGGTGCGGCCCTCGTAGACGTCGCCGCCGCGATACTCGATGCCGTAGGAGATGGTCGGCCAGCCGTAATTCTTGCCCGGTTCCGGACGGTTGAGTTCATCGCCGCCGCGCGGGCCGTGCTCCACCGTCCAGAGATTGCCTTCGGCATCCCGGGCCGCCGCCTGGATATTGCGATGCCCGTAGGACCAGATTTCCGGGCGGTTCTCCTGGTGACCCACGAAGGGATTGTCCTGCGGCACGGAGCCGTCGAAGTTCAGGCGGACGACGGTGCCGATGTGGTTGGTCGGGTCCTGTGCGTTGCGGCGAACGGGATGGCCCTGGCGGTCGCCCATGGTCAGCCAGAGCGTGTTCTCGTCCTCGAATACGATGCGGGAGCCGAAGTGTCCCGTGGACTCCACGGCCGGCTCCTGGCTGAAGATGACCTCGACGCCCTCGAGGGCGCTGCGGTCTTCGCTCAGGCGGGCGCGAGCGAGGGCGGTGTTGTTCGTTCCGTCGTCGTGGGGCTCGGAGAAGCTCAGGAACAGGGTGCGGGTCGACTCGAAGTCCGGCGCGATCGCCACGTCGAGGAGGCCGCCCTGGTTCCGGTTGTCGACGGCCGGTACGCCCTCGATGGGCTCGGATACGCTGCCGTCGGCGCCGACCAGTCGCAGGCGGCCGGGCCGTTCGGTGACCAGCATCGCGCCGTCGGGCAGGAATTCGATCGCCCAGGGATGCTCGAGGCCTCCGGCTACGGTTTCCACGGACCAGTTCGCGCTGTCGTCGGGAATCGGCGCGCGGGTCTGGCCGGCAAAAGCCGGCTCCAGGTGCGGCGCTTCGCGCTCGCGGGTCTCCTCGGTCCGCGGGGCGCCGGCCGCTTCCTCGCTGGACGTTTCCCGGCCGGTTGCCGACTCGCCGGCGTTCTCCCCGGTGCCGGCAGTGCCGGCGGCGTCGCCGACGGCTTCATTGTCGCCGGCACTGCTGGCCGTCTCAGTATTGCAGGCGGCCAGCAAGATGATGCTGATGGCGATCAGGATGTTCTTCATGTTTTTGCCCTCCAGGGATAAGCCCGAAACGATAATCTTAGCAGCGCGCGGTCACAGCTTCGCGAATCCCGCGAAGCCCATGAAAGCCAGGGCCATCAGGCCCGCGGTGATAAGGCCGATCGGCGCGCCGCGGAAGCTTTCGGGGACATCGGCCATGGCGATTCGCTCGCGCGCGGCGGCGAGCATGACCAGCACCATGCCGAAGCCCAGCGCGGCGCCGAATCCATAGAAGGCCGACTCGACCAGGCTGTGCTGTTCGCGCAGGTTGAGCAGTGCGACGCCCAGCACGGCGCAGTTCGAAGTGATCAGGGGCAAGTAGACGCCGAGCACGCGGTGGAGTATCGGCGCCGAGTGTCGCATGTAGAGTTCGGTGATCTGAACCAGCGCTGCGATGACCAGGATGAAGGCGATGATCCGAAGGTATTCAAGGCCCAACGGGTCGAGCAGCCACTCGGTGACCATGAAGCTGGCCACGGACGCCAGCGTGAGCACGAAAGCGGTGGCCACGGCCATGCCGAACGCCGAGGAAACGCTGTTGGAGACCCCCATGAACGGGCAAAGGCCCAGGAACTGGACCAGCACGAAATTGTTGACCAGCGCGGCCGATATGACGATCAGCACCAGGTCCATTGCTCAGGCAAGTCCTGGAACCAAGGAAGACACGGAATCCACGGAAAAAGCGAGAAAAATCCTTGATGTGACTTGGATGTTCGAGAATCCTGAGTATTCATCGGCTGATCAACTCTTTGGGGCGACGGTTGTCTTCCGTGATCTCCGTGTCTTCCGTGGTTCCGGTTTTAAGGCTACTTGATCCGCATGCCGGGCTTGGCGCCGCTGTCGGGGGAGAGCAGGAAAGGCCTGCCGTCTTCGCCGCTGGCGGCCAGGACCATGCCTTCGGAGACGCCGAAGCGCATCTTGCGCGGCTCCAGGTTGGCCACGACCATGGTCAGGCGCCCGTCGAGCTCTGCCGGATCATAATGCCCGCGAATGCCGGCCAGGACCTGCCGATTGCCCATCTCGCCGAGGTCGAGCTGCAGGCGCAGCAGCTTGTCGGCGCCCTCCACCTCTTCGGCCTTTTCGATGCGGGCTACGCGCAATTCCACCTTCATGAAGTCGTCGAACTGGATCATGTTGTCTTCTTCTTCGTCTTGTTGCTTGTCGTCGTCGGCCCTGGCCGGCGTTTGCGATTCTTCGAGCGATTCCCGGCTGGCTTCGATCAGGGCGTCCGTGTGCTTTTCCTCGACGCGCTGGAGCAGCGGCTTGAATTTCCGGATCTCGTGGTCGAGCAGTGGATCACCGACCACGCTGAAATCGTCCAGGCGGGTGTTCAGGAAATCGGCGGCCTTTTGCGCCGTGAGGGGAATCACGGGCGACAGCCAGGTCATCAGCAGGCGAAACAGGTTGAGCGCCTGGGTGCAGATGGCGACCACTTCTTCCTCGCGACCCGCTTCCTTGGCCAGTTTCCACGGTTCCCGGTCGTTGATGTAGGCGTTAGCCTCGTCGGCCAGCGCCATGATGCGCCGGATGGCGGCATGGTAGTTGCGTTTCTCGAAGTCGTCGATCACCGCCAGGTGCTCGCCGACGAATCGTTGGTGCAGTTCGGGGTCCGGCAATTCAGAAGCCAGCTTGCCGCCGCCGAGCTTGTGGATGAAGCCGGCCGAACGGCTGGCGATATTGACCAGCTTGCCGACCAGGTCCGAATTGACCCGGTAGCGGAAGTCCTCGAAATTGAGATCGATGTCGACGAGGCCCGAGCCGAGCTTGGCGGCGAAGTAGTAGCGGAGATAATCCGGGTGCAGGTGCTCGAGCCAGGTCCGCGCCATGATGAAGGTGCCGCGCGACTTCGACATCTTGGTGCCGTTGACCGTGAGGAAACCGTGGGCGTAGACCCCGTCGGGGCGCTTGAAGCCCGCGCCCTCGAGCATCGCCGGCCAGAACAGGCAGTGAAAGTAGATGATGTCCTTGCCGATGAAGTGGTGCATCTCGGCATTGGAGCCCGGGCGCAGCCAGTCTTCGAAATCCCATCCGTGGCGGTCGCACAGTTCCATGAAACTCGCCAGGTAACCGACGGGCGCGTCCATCCAAACGTAGAAGAACTTGTCGTCGGTATTCGGAATCCGGAAGCCGAAGTAGGGCTTGTCGCGGGTGACGTCCCAGTCGCGCAGTCCGTCGGTGAACCATTCATCGAGCTTGTTGGCGACTTCGTCCTGGAGGGCGCCCGATCGCATCCATTCCTGCAGGCTGTCGCTGAAGGTCGACAGGGTGACGAAGTAGTGCTCGGTCTTTTTCATCACCGGGGTCGTGCCGGAGACGACCGAGCGCGGGTCGACCAGTTCGGTCGGATCGTAGGTGGCGCCGCAGGACTCGCAGGAATCCCCGTACTGGTCTTCGGCGCCGCAGCGCGGGCAGCTGCCCTTGATGAAACGGTCCGGCAGGAACATCTCGCGCTCGGTGTCGTAGTACTGCTCGATCGTTTCGGTGCGGATCGCGTCACGGTCCTTGAGCGAGGACCAGATTCGCTCGACCAGCTTCCGGTTGGTCTCGGTGTGCGTGGACGAGAAGTTGTCGAACGACAGCGCGAAGTCCTCGAAGTCCTTCAGGTGCTCGGCGTGCATTCGCTCGATGAGCTGCTCGGGCGGGATGCCTTCCTTCTCGGCGCGCAGCATGATCGGGGTGCCGTGGGCGTCGTCGGCCCAGGCGAAGACGACCTCGTGCCCCATGGCGCGCTGGAACCTCGCCCAGATGTCGGTCTGGATATACTCGAGCATGTGCCCCATGTGGATCGAGCCGTTGGCATAGGGCAGGGCGGCGGTGACCAGGATGCGGCGCGGGGTGGTCATGGTGTCGGTAGCGGGTTGATCGAAAGCAACTTGAAATTATCGCATGCGCTGGGATGGTTT
>JAASTB010000101.1 GCA_021767625.1 Wenzhouxiangella sp. | reverse complement strand
TCGAGCCGAGCCCGTCGCCAGCGATGACGGCGCCGCCGCGCAGGTTGGCGAAGCAACCTGCAGCAAGGTAGAGGTTGCCGCCGAATTCCGCGGCGTTTCCGCTCAGCGTGCCCCAAAGGGTGACTTCGGAACCGCTCCCATGACAGCGGACTCCCCCGCCCCAGGAGGTGGCGGGATTGCTTCCGCTGTCTTCGATGATCGACGAGGCATCGATGCCGACATAGGCACCGGACTCGACCAGCACGCCACGCACGGAATGATCGCCCACGCGCGTGTTCTCCAGGTGGGCTTGGGAACCCTCCCGTACGAGAATGCCGGTGTTGGCATTGCGTATATCCAGGTTGCGGAACGTGACCACGGAAATGTCGCCCCCGGAAGTCGAATCGACGGTGAAGGTCGTGCTGTTGTGGTCGCCAATGGCCGTGCGGCCAGTTGGACTGGTAAAGCAGTCGGGGTAGCCGCCGGCCAGGGTCAGGCTGCCCGAAGCGGTCGATGGGCCGAAACCCGTGAGTGTCACCGGGACGGCGCCGGGTCCGTAGGTGATCGTTTCGGTCAGGCGGATCTCGTCGGAACCGCTGCTGAAGGCTGCTGCCAGGACGGCGGCGTCGAGGCTGGAGTGCACATCGGGCCCCGAACAGGCCGCCGAACTGCCGACCCAGATCGTATCGGCGCGCACGCCGCCGGGCATGAGGATCGCGGTGGCGATCGCCACGAGGGTGAGGATTCGAAGCATGGAACTGCCTTTGATTGAAAGCCTTGGTAGGGGAGTCGCAAGACAGAGCGCAGCTATGACACCTGTGCGCGAATCCGCTTCCGGTGGTAGTTTTGGCGCTCCTGCTGCGAGTCGCAGCCGCCGCAATCGGGGTTTTGCCGTGGTTGCGCCCCTGACAAGAACTCAACGGAGTTGTCGATGGAGGTCTTCTTCTGGCTGGTCGTGGCCCTGGTGTCGACGGGCATCGTGTGGGTCGGTAGCGGCCTGCTCGAATCCTCGAGCGCACGGCTTTCGGCCTGGTATTCGCTGCCCGAGATCGTGCAGGGCGCGATCGTCGTGGCCATCGGCTCGAGCTTTCCCGAGCTGGCCACCGTGGTGATGTCGACGCTGCTTCACGGCGAGTTCGAGCTCGGCGTGGCGGCCATCGTGGGCTCGGCGCTTTTCAATATCCTGATCATTCCCGCGATCTCGGGCCTGGTCAGCCGTGAGCAGCTGCGCGCCAATCGCGACCTGGTCTACAAGGAAGCGCAGTTCTACATGATCGCGGTGGCGGTGCTGACGCTGACTTTCTCCTTCGCCGCGATCTACCACCCGATCCCTTCCGGCGACGGTTCCATCCGCGGCGAGATGACGCGCTGGCTGGCCCTGATGCCGCTGGCGCTCTATGCGCTGTACATTTTCGTGCAGTACCACGACACGATCGATCAGCCCGAGGAAGTCGACACCGCCGGTATCCGGCCGGGCCGGGAATGGGCGAAACTCGGCGGGTCGCTGCTGGTCATCCTGGTCGGCGTCGAGGGCCTGATCCGGGCAGCTGTGAGTTTCGGCGAGATCTTCGACACGCCCTCGTTCCTGTGGGGCATCACGGTGGTCGCCGCCGGCACCTCCATTCCCGATGCCTTCGTGTCGATACGGGCGGCCCGGAAGGGACGCGCGGTCACCAGCATTGCCAACGTGCTCGGCAGCAATACCTTCGACCTGCTGGTCTGCATTCCGGTGGGCGTGCTGATCGCGGGCACGGCGGTGATCAATTTCTCGATCGCCGCGCCGATGATGGCCGTACTGACCGTCGCGACCGTGGCGTTGTTCTTGATGATGCGCACGCACCTGGTGCTCTCGCGTGCGGAGTCCTGGGTTCTGCTGGTGATCTACCTGCTGTTCGTCGCCTGGGTCAGCGGCGAGAGCTTCGGCCTGGTCGATTGGGTGCCGACCCTGCCGCCTCCGTGATGGCGGGTCGGCCGCTTGACAGGCTTTTGCGCCGGCTGACTATACTGCCGCAATGAATGCAGACACCATCATTGTGGGAGGCGGCCTGGCCGGACTGGTGGCCGCCTGCGAGCTGTGCGATGCCGGCAAGCGGGTGATCGTGCTCGAACAGGAGGGCGAGAACAGCCTGGGCGGGCAGGCTTTCTGGTCATTGGGCGGGCTTTTCTTCGTCGACAGTCCCGAGCAGCGACGCATGCGCATCGAGGACAGTCGCGATCTCGCCCTGCAGGACTGGATGGGCTCGGCGCAGTTCGACCGCGAAGAAGACTATTGGCCGCGCAAGGTGGCCGAAGCCTACATCGAGTTCGCCGCTGGCGAGATGCGGCCCTGGCTGCACTCGATGGGGATGCGCTGGTTCCCCGTCGTCGGCTGGGCCGAACGGGGCGGGGCGCATGCGCACGGTCACGGCAATTCCGTGCCGCGCTTCCACATCACCTGGGGCACCGGTCCCGGTGTGGTGAAACCCTTCGTCGATCGATTGATGGCGCACGTGGACGCCGGCCGGGCCGAGCTGCGCTGCCGGCATCGCGTCACCGAACTGCACACGCGTGGCGGTGCCGTGTCCGGCGTGAGCGGCGACATTCTCGAGCCTTCGACGGTCGAACGTGGCGAGCGTTCGGGCCGCGAGGTGATCGACGACTTCGAACTGGCCTGCGACTGCGTGATCGTGACCTCCGGCGGTATCGGCGGCAACCACGACCTGGTGCGCAAGAACTGGCCCGTCGATGCGCTCGGCCCGGCGCCCCAGCGAATGGTCGCCGGCGTGCCGCATCACGTCGACGGATTGATGATCGACGTGACCCGCCGAGCGGGCGCGGCGGTGATCAATGCCGATCGCATGTGGCACTACACCGAGGGTGTGCAGAACTGGAACCCGATCTGGCCCAATCACGGCATCCGGATTCTGCCCGGCCCCTCGTCGCTGTGGTTCGACGCCGCCGGCGAGCGGCTCGAAGCGCCGTGCATGCCGGGTTTCGATACCCGGTCGACGCTCAAGCGGATCCTGTCGACCGGGCACGAGCATTCCTGGTTCATTCTCAACCGCGAGATCATCCGCAAGGAGTTCTCGCTGTCGGGCTCGGAACAAAACCCGGACCTGACCGGCGCGAAGTGGTCGCTCGTCATAAAGAACCGAAAGGGCGGCCGGGTGCCGCCGACGGTTCAGGCCTTCATGGATCACGGCGAGGACTTCGTCGTCGCCGACGACCTGGCCGAGCTTGTCGAGGGCATGAACCGCATCACCCCGGACGCGCCACTCGATCTCGACCGCATCCGCGGCCAGATCGAGGCCCGTGATCGGGAAGTCGCCAACCCTTATTCGAAGGATGCCCAGGTCACGGCAATCCACGGCGCGCGCCGCTACCTGGGCGACAAGCTGATCCGCACCGCCAAACCCCATCGCCTTCTCGATCCCGACAAGGGGCCGCTGATTGCCGTGCGCCTGAACATCCTGACGCGAAAGACCCTGGGCGGGCTGCACACCGACCTGGACTCACGCGTGCTCGACGCGGCGGGTGAACCCATCGACGGGCTCTATGCTGCCGGTGAGTGTGCGGGTTTCGGCGGCGGCGGATATCACGGCTACAACGCCCTGGAGGGCACCTTCCTGGGCGGTTGCATCTTTTCGGGCCGCAATGCGGGCCGGCATGCGGCCGGTCGCTTCGCCGACGGAAGCCGGAACGCCGAATGAGGGCCGCCCTGGGCTTCACGCTGATCGAGCTGGTGACCGTTCTGGTGCTGCTCGGCATCGTGTCGGCCGTGGCCGTCGCCCGCTTCGTGGATCTTTCCCAGCAGGCTCGCGATGCCCGCATCGAGGCACAGGCCCAGGCCCTGATTTCCAACGACACGCTCAACCACATGGCCTGCAAGGCCGGATCCGACGACTGTATCGCTTTCGGGCAGACGGGGTTTTCGACCTGCCGGATCGCCCTGGATACTTTCTTGCCGGAAGTGGCGGTGGATTTCGAAGCCACGACCTATAGCTCGGCGACGCCGCCTTCGCAGTGGCAGAATCTTCCCGGCGCTGGCGAGGCGTTGTTCTGGGTGACCCGGACCCTGGAAGTGCCCTATCCGCAAAAGGTGCCCTGCGTGCTGGCCTACAAGGCGAACCCATGACGAAGATCGAAATTTCCCCCGAAAAGCGCACGGACATTCCGATGATCCATGCCGTCCACGCCGAAGCCTTCGAGACCGAGGCGGAGGCGCGTCTGGTCGATCGGCTGCGCGAAAGCGCCGACCCCTTTCTGTCGCTGGTCGCGCGCTTCGGCGATGTGGTCGTGGGGCACATCCTGTTCACGCCCGTCCAGCTGGCCGACCGGGGCAAGGCCGGGCTGCTCGGCCTGGCGCCCATGGCCGTCTTGCCGGCCTTTCAGGGCCAGGGCATCGGCGGACAGCTGATCGAGCAGGGATTGGCGGCGGCGCGTGAACTCGGCGCCCGCGGCGTCATCGTCCTGGGCCACGCCGACTACTACCCGAAGTTCGGATTCCGGCCCGCTGCCGATTTCGGCCTGACCAACGAGTTCCGCGCGCCGGCCGAGAACTTCATGGCGCTCGAATTGGTGCCGGGTGGATTGAGTGCGGTCGCCGGCGAGGTTCGTTACCACCCCGCGTTTTCCGACTCCGCCTGATGCTCGCGACGCCGCGGGATCTCCCGGTTTCCCGCGGTTTCAACAATACGCTGCAGTATGGTGATTCCGAAGGACTTTCACCGTCGGACACGTGCACGGGCAGTCGGTACAATAGCCGGCCCGAACAAGCAAAACGCCCCGCGAGAGGACTGGCATGGTGCAACAGTATCCCCATCCCGACGACATCGATTCGCAGGAGACTCAGGAGTGGCTCGAGTCGCTGGCCGCGGTGGTCGACCGTGACGGCCCGGAGCGAGCCCACTTTCTGCTCGAACGCTGTGTCGAACTGGCCCGCCGGTCCGGGGCGCACCTGCCGTTCGACTTGACCACGGCCTACATCAACACCATTCCGCCTCACCGCGAGCCGAACATGCCCGGCGACGGGTCGCTGGAGCGACGCATCCGTTCGATCATCCGCTGGAACGCCATGGCCATGGTCGTGCGCGCCGCCCGCCGCGGCGGCGAACTGGGCGGGCACATCGCCAGCTTCGCCTCGGCGGCCACGCTTTACGACGTGGGCTTCAACCACTTCTTCAAGGGGCCGGATCACGAGGAAGGCGGCGACCTGGTCTACATCCAGGGGCATTCCTCGCCGGGTATCTATGCCCGCGCCTTCCTCGAGGGGCGCCTGAGCGAGGAGCAACTCGACGGCTTCCGCCAGGAGGTCGACGGCGAGGGCATCAGCTCCTATCCGCACCCCTGGCTGATGCCGGACTTCTGGCAGTTCCCGACGGTTTCGATGGGCCTGGGCCCCATCATGTCGATCTACCAGGCGCGTTTCCTCAAGTATCTGACCAATCGCGGCATCACCGACGCGAGCAAGCGCAAGGTCTGGAGCTTCCTCGGCGACGGCGAGATGGACGAGCCCGAATCGCTGGGCGCGATTTCGCTCGCCGGTCGCGAAAAGCTCGACAACCTGGTCTTCGTGGTCAACTGCAATCTGCAGCGCCTGGACGGTCCGGTGCGCGGCAACGGCAAGATCATCCAGGAACTGGAGGGCTTCTTCCGGGGTGCGGGCTGGAACGTCGTCAAGGTGATCTGGGGTTCCTATTGGGATCCGCTGCTGGCGCGCGATACCAAGGGGTTGCTGCGCCGGCGCATGGAAGAAGCGCTCGACGGCGACTACCAGAAGTACAAGGCCAACGACGGCGCCTACGTGCGCGAGCACTTCTTCGGCGCCTACGACGAATTGAAGGAAATGGTCGCCGACATGTCCGACGAGGACATCTGGCGCCTCAACCGCGGCGGTCACGATCCGCACAAGATCCACGCCGCCTACCATGCCGCAACCCATCACGAGGGTCGGCCAACCGTCATCCTGGCCAAGACGATCAAGGGCTACGGCCTGGGTGAATCGGGCGAAGGCCAGAACATCTCGCACCAGCAGAAGAAGCTCGACGACGAGGGCGTGAAGTATTTCCGCGACCGCTTCAACGTGCCGGTCTCCGACGAGAACCTCTCCGAAGTGCCTTATTACCACCCGGGCGAGGACTCCGAAGAGGTCCGGTACATGAAGAAGCGCCGGGAAGAGCTCGGCGGCTTCCTGCCACAGCGCAAGGTCGACGAGCAGAAGCTCGAGGTGCCGGGCCTGGACGCGTTTTCCAAAGTGATGGAATCGAGCGGCGAGCGCGAGATATCGACCACCATGGCCTTCGTGCGCTGCCTGACCGTGATGCTGCGCGACAAGAACATCAAGAAGCACATCGTGCCGATCATCTGTGACGAGGCGCGCACCTTCGGCATGGAAGGCCTGTTCCGCCAGATCGGCATTTACGCGCCTTTCGGCCAGCTCTACGAGCCAGTCGACTCCGACCAGCTCGCCTATTACAAGGAAGCGAAGGAAGGTCAGGTACTGCAGGAAGGCATCACCGAAGCCGGCTCGATGAGCTCCTGGATCGCCGCGGCGACCAGTTATGCCTCGACCGGCGTGCCGATGATTCCGTTCTACGCCTTTTACTCGATGTTCGGCTTCCAGCGTATCCAGGACCTGGCCTGGGCGGCCGGCGACATGCGTGCCCGGGGCTTCCTCATAGGCGGTACCTCGGGGCGGACCACGCTCAACGGCGAAGGCCTGCAGCACGAGGACGGCCACAGCCAGGTGCAGGCCGGGCTGATTCCGAACTGCGTGTCCTACGACCCGACCTTCGCCTACGAGCTGGCGGTGATCCTCCAGGACGGCCTGCGTCGCATGTACGGCGAGGGCGAGGATGTCTACTACTACATCACCGTACTCAACGAGAACTATCCGCAGCCCGGCATGCCCGAGGGGGCCGAGGACGGCATCCGCAAGGGCATGTACCTGTTCCGCGAAGGCGGAGACGACAAGGACAAGCCGCGCGTGCAGCTGATGGGCTCCGGTTCGATCCTGCGCGAGGTGATTGCCGCATCCGAGATCCTGAAGGACGACTACGGCGTCGAGTCCGACATCTGGTCGGTGACCAGCTTCAACGAGGTGCGCAAGGAAGGCTACGAGGTCAGCCGGCGCAACCGGCTCAATCCCGACGAATCGTCGAAGACGCCCTACATCACCGGCCTGCTCAAGGATCGTCAGGGACCGGCGATTGCCGCGACCGATTACGTGCGCGCTTTCGCCGACCAGGTGCGCGAGTTCGTTCCCCAGGACGAATACATCGTTCTGGGCACCGACGGTTACGGCCGCTCGGATACGCGCGAGAACCTGCGTCGCTTCTTCGAGGTGGATCGCTACAACGTGGCCTGGGCCGCGCTGGTCGGGCTCAACCGCGAAGGCCGGTTCGACGACGACAAGCTGGTCAAGGCCAGAAGCGCGCTGAACATCGATCCCGAAAAGCCGCTGCCGACGACGGTATGACGGCAAGTCGGCATCGGCGCGCAGGTCACGGACTCAGACAGACAACGAGACGAATGCGATGAGCAATAGACAAGAGATCAAGGTCCCGGACATCGGTGATTTCGACAAGGTGCCGGTC
>JAASTB010000100.1 GCA_021767625.1 Wenzhouxiangella sp. | reverse complement strand
CAGCAGGCCCGGGAGCTGCTCTTCATCGACGGCAGGCTGAGTCGCATTTCGATCCCCTGATACGGGGGTTGGCCGCGCTTTCGTCGGAACATTGCCCGCAACACTTTATCCGCCTTGCCGGAAAGCAGTAGAATCTGCGTCCTTCATTGACCCCGGATGGTGGATCCATGCGCACCAAGCTGATCGCCGGCAACTGGAAAATGCACGGCAGCAAGCCCGAGATTCGCAGCCTGATCGGCGGAATCCTGGCCCGCCTCGACGCCAATCGCTCCGCCGAAGTCATGGTGCTGCCGCCGTTTCCCTACCTGCCCCTGGTCGACTCCCTGACCGACGCTACGCCGGTGATGCTGGGTGCGCAGGACCTGAGCGCCCACGCCAGCGGCGCCTATACCGGGGAGGTGTCGGGCGGAATGCTGGCCGACTGGAACTGCTCGCATGTCCTGGTCGGGCATTCCGAGCGCCGGGCCCTGCATGCCGAAAGCAGCGAGCTGGTAGCGAGAAAATTCGTGGCTGCCCAGGATGCCGGCCTGCAGCCGATCCTGTGCGTCGGCGAGTCGCTCGAGGAGCGTGAAGCCGGCCGCACCGCTGAAGTGGTCGGAGGGCAACTGGCCGCCGTGATCGAGGCCGCCGGCATCCAGGCTTTTTCCCGGGCCGTCGTGGCCTACGAACCCGTCTGGGCCATCGGTACCGGCCAGACCGCTTCGCCGGATCAGGCCCAGGAAGTTCACGCTGCAATCAGGGCGCAGCTTGCCGCAGAGGATGCTACAATAGCCGGCCGAGTCAGGATCCTGTACGGCGGCAGCGTCAAACCCGACAACGCCGCTGATCTGTTTGCCTGTGAGGATATCGACGGCGGCCTGATCGGCGGCGCATCGCTGCAGGCCGAGTCCTTCATGGGAATCTATCAGGCAGCCTGAACCCAACAGTTTCGAGAAGAGATTTTAGATGTACACGGTTCTGATCGTTTTTCATGTCCTGCTGGCCGCCGCGCTGATTGCCGTCGTTCTGGTCCAGCGCGGTCCGGGCGCCACGATGGGTGCGGCATTCGGCTCCGGCGCCTCGGGTACCGTCTTCGGTTCGCGCGGCGCGGCGGGCTTCCTGACCAAGCTCACCAGCTGGCTGGGCGTCGCTTTCTTTGCCGTCAGCCTGACCATGGCCGTGATGGTCGCGCGCTCGGGCAATATCGGCGCGCAGCAGACCGAAGACGTCGGCCTGATGGGCGAGCAGCCCGCGCCGGCCGCGACCGAGCAGCCCGTTGAGGGGCAGCAGGGTTCGGGCGAGGCCGCCGACGAGTCCCAGTCGAGCGATGAAGAGTTTCTCGAAGTGCCGGTCGAAGAGGAGACGGGCGACGACGAATCACAGGAGCCGCCGAGCGTTGATTGATGTCAACGACGGCTGATCCTGGACCATTGACAATGCCGAAGTGGTGGAATTGGTAGACACGCTGTCTTGAGGGGGCAGTGGCCTAACGGCCGTGCCGGTTCGAGTCCGGCCTTCGGCACCATCTAGCAACGCCTGCGCCCCGCCACCAGGGGCGTAGCGAGTACTGCGAAGACAATCGCTGCGACGGCTTGTCGCGACAATCTACGCACTGGCAGGGTAGACGGATGCTCGCTGACTATTTTTCGATTCTGCTGTTTCTGGGCATGGCCCTGGGAATGGGTGTGGTCCTGCTGCTGGCCGGCGGTATCCTCGGTCCGAGGCGCCCCTCCAGTGAAAAGCTCTCGCCCTACGAGTGCGGATTCGAGGCCTTCGAGGATTCGCGCATGAAGTTCGACGTGCGCTTCTACCTCGTGGCCATCCTCTTCATCATCTTCGATCTGGAAATCGCCTTCCTCTTTCCCTGGGCCGTGGCGCTCGACGCCGTCGGCGTGACCGGCCTTGTGGCGATGGGCGTGTTCCTGCTGATCCTGGTGATCGGTTTCATCTACGAATGGAAGAAGGGAGCGCTGGAATGGGAATAAGCGACATCATGCACAACCCGGTTCCCGAGAGCCCGGTTGACGACATCCTGCGCCCCGGCGGCGACAACCCCCTGCTCCAGAAGGGCTTCGTCACCACCAGCGCCGACGCCCTGATCAACTGGGCGCGCACCGGGTCGATGTGGCCGGTGACCTTCGGCCTGGCCTGCTGTGCCGTGGAAATGATGCACTCGGCCGCGTCGCGCTACGACCTCGACCGTTTCGGCATGATCTTCCGCCCCAGCCCGCGCCAGTCCGACGTGATGATCGTGGCCGGGACGCTGGTCAACAAGATGGCCCCGGCCTTGCGCAAGGTCTACGACCAGATGCCCGATCCCAAGTGGGTGATCTCGATGGGCTCGTGCTCCAACGGCGGCGGCTACTACCATTATTCCTACGCGGTGACGCGCGGCTGTGACCGCATCGTTCCCGTCGACATCTACGTTCCCGGCTGCCCGCCCACCGCTGAGGCCCTGGTCTACGGTGTGCTGCAGCTGTACAAGAAGATCCGCCGCACCAACACCATCGCACGCTCATGACCCAGTTCTCCTCAAGAAACCAGGCGCTGGCGCAGTCGCTCAGCGACATCCTGGGCGAGCGCATCGCCTCGATGACCGAGCATTGCGGGCAACTGACCGTCGAGATCCCGCGCGATCACTGGCTCGATGCCGCCTGGCTGCTTCGCGACGAGCCCGGCCTGGCCTTCGAGCAGCTGCTCGATCTCTGCGGTGTCGACTACCTGGGCTACGGCGACGACGAATGGGAAACGGCCGAGGCGACCGGAACCGGCTTTTCGCGCGCCGCCGACGAACTCGGCCCGGGTCGCTTTTCCTGGGAAGAGCGCCCCGAAGCCGGCGAAATCCAGAATCGCTTCGCCGCGGTCGTGCACTTGCTGTCGCTCAAGCACAACCGGCGCCTCCGAATCCGTTGCTATGCGCCGGACAACGAGTTTCCAGTCCTGCCCTCGCTGATTGAGGTGTGGAATTCGGTCAACTGGTACGAGCGCGAGGCGTTCGATCTCTACGGCATCGTCTTCGAGGGGCACCCCGACCTGCGCCGCATCATGACCGACTACGGATTCATCGGCCACCCCTTCCGCAAGGATTTCCCCTTGATCGGCAACGTCACCGTTCGCTACGACGAGGACAAGGGCCGAGTGGTGTACGAGCCGGTCGAGATCGAACCGCGCGTGACGGTTGCACGCGTCGTGCGCCGCGACAGTCGCTACGTCGACGAAAAGCTGGAAGGAACCGGCTCATGAGCGAGATTCGCAATTTCACGATGAACTTCGGGCCGCAGCACCCCGCCGCCCATGGCGTGCTGCGACTCATCCTCGAACTCGACGGCGAGACCGTGGTGCGTGCCGACCCGCACGTGGGCCTGCTGCACCGCGCCACCGAAAAGCTCGCCGAGTCCAAGCCGTTCAACCACTCGATCGGCTACATGGACCGGCTCGACTACGTCTCGATGATGTGCAACGAGCACGCCTACGTGATGGCCATCGAGAAGCTCCTGAACATCGAGCCACCGGAGCGGGCGCTGTGGATCCGCACCATGTTCGACGAGATCACGCGCATCCTGAACCATCTCATGTGGATCGGTTCGAACGCGCTCGATCTCGGCGCGATGGCGGTGTTCCTCTATGCCTTCCGCGAGCGCGAAAACCTGATGGACGTCTACGAGGCGGTCTCGGGAACGCGCATGCACGCCACCTACTACCGCCCCGGCGGGGTCTACCGCGACCTGCCCGAGGAGATGCCCAAGGTGGCCGAGACGCGCTGGCGCAAGGGCAAGGAACTCGAGCGCATCAATGCCTGGCGGCAGGGCTCGATGCTCGATTTCATCGAGGCGTTCACCGACGATTTCTTCACCCGCGTCGACGACTACGAAACCCTGCTCACCGACAATCGCATCTGGAAGCAGCGCACCGTCGGCATCGGCGCCATGAGCCCCGACCGGGCGCTGCAGATGGGCTTTACCGGGCCCATGCTGCGCGGCAGCGGTGTGGAGTGGGACCTGCGCAAGAAGCAGCCCTACGCCAAGTACCGCGAGGTCGACTTCGATATTCCGGTGGGCAGCAACGGCGACTGCTACGACCGCTACCTGGTTCGCGTCGAGGAGATGCGTCAGTCGGCGAAGATCATCAAGCAGTGCATCGCCTGGCTGCGCGAAAACCCGGGCCCGGTGATCGTGCGCAACTTCAAGGTCGCCCCGCCCAAGCGCGAAGAGATGAAGGACGACATGGAAGCGCTCATTCATCACTTCAAACTCTTTACCGAGGGCTACTGCGTGCCCGAGGGCGAGACCTACGCTTCGGTCGAGGCGCCCAAGGGCGAGTTCGGCTGCTACCTGATTTCCGACGGCGCCAACAAGCCTTTCCGTGTGCACCTGCGCGCGCCCGGCTATGCGCATCTGGCGTCGATGAACGAAATGGCCAAGGGTCACATGCTGGCCGACATCGCGGCGCTGATCGCGACGCAAGACATCGTGTTTGGAGAGATCGACCGATGACCGACAAAGCCACCGTCAGTGCCGTCGCCGGCAAGGCCGAGCTGCTCAGCGAGGAAACCCGTCGCGAGATCGACCACTGGCGCGCCAAGTTCCCCGAAGGCATCGAGGGTCGCCGTTCGGCCATTATCCAGGCGCTCGTCGCCGCCCAGCACCAGAACGGCGGCTGGGTGAGTGTCGATCTCATGGACGGCGTGGCCGACTATCTCGAAGTACCCCCCGTCTGGGTCTACGAGGTCGCCACCTTCTATTCGATGATCGAGACCGAGCCGGTCGGTCGCCACTCGATTTCGATCTGCACGAACATTTCCTGCATGCTCTGCGGTTCGGACAAGATCGTCGAGCACGTGGAGAAGAAGCTGGCCACCCGCATCGGCGAGACCACGCCCGACGGACGCATCTTCCTCAAGCGCGAGGAAGAGTGCCTGGCTGCCTGCGTCGGCGCGCCGATGATGATCGTCGACGGCCACTACCACGAGAACCTCACGCCCGAGAAGGTCGACGAGATTCTCGACGGGCTGGAGTGATTGACCATGGCTGAGCACAACATCTGCTTTACGCACCTCGACGAGGACAACTGCTGGACGCTTGAGGCTTACCGCAAGCACGGCGGCTGGCAGGCCTGGGAAAAGATCCTCAAGGACAAGACGCCGCAGGAAGACGTCATCGAGACGGTCAAGAAATCGGCCCTGCGCGGCCGCGGCGGCGCCGGCTTTCCCACCGGTTTGAAGTGGTCGTTCATGCCGCGCTCCGCGCCGGGGCAGAAGTACCTGGTCTGCAACTCCGACGAGTCCGAGCCGGGCACCTGCCACGACCGCGACATCCTGCGCTACAACCCGCATGCGCTGCTCGAGGGCATGGCCATCGCGGCGTACTCGATGGGTGCGACGGTGGCCTACAACTACCTGCGCGGCGAGTTTCACCATGAGCCCTTCGAGCGCGTCGAAGCGGCCCTCAAGGAAGCCTATGAAGCCGGCTACCTGGGTCGTGACATCCAGGGTTCGGGCATCGACATGGACATCCACAACCTGCTCGGTGCCGGCGCCTACATCTGCGGCGAAGAGACCGCCCTGATGGAGTCGGTCGAGGGCAAGAAGGGCCAGCCGCGTTTCAAGCCGCCGTTTCCGGCCAACTTCGGTGTCTACGGTCGGCCGACGACGATCAACAACACCGAAACGCTCGCCTCCGTGCCGGCCATCATGCGCAACGGCGGCGAGTGGTTCCTGGATCTCGGCAAGCCCAACAACGGCGGCTCCAAGATCTTTTCGGTATCCGGCCACGTCAACAAGCCGGGCAACTACGAAGTGCCGCTGGGTACGCCGTTTTCGGAGTTGCTGGAGATGGCCGGCGGTATGCGCAACGGTCACAAGATCAAGGGCGTGATTCCGGGCGGGTCCTCCATGCCCGTGCTGCCCGGCGACGTGATGATGGACCTCACGATGGACTACGACGCCATCCAGAAGGCCGGTTCGGGCCTGGGGTCGGGTGCGGTGATCGTCATGGACGAAACCACCGACATGGTCGCGGCCTGCAAGCGCATCGCGCGCTTCTACTACGCCGAGTCCTGCGGGCAGTGCACGCCGTGCCGGGAAGGCACCGGCTGGATGCACCGCATGCTGCATCGGATCATGGCCGGGCAGGGCAAGATGGAAGACATCGACACCCTGGCCTCCGTGACCACGCAGATCGAGGGCCACACCATCTGTGCCTTCGGCGAGGCCGCGGCCTGGCCGGTACAGGGCTTCCTCAAGCATTTCCGCGAGGAGTTCGAGTACTACGTCGAACACGGCCGCTCGATGGTGGCCGACAAGATCGGTCAAGCGGCGTGATCGAAGCGTCGCGTTCGATCGTCGTCCAATGTACGCGCCGGCAGGCGGCCGGCCACTGAAGCGAAGCGTTATGGCAACAGTCGAGAAACAAGATACCGACACCGTGACCATCGAGGTCGACGGCCAGTCGCTCGAGGCTAAGAAGGGCGAGATGATCATCCAGGTCACCGATCGGGCCGGGATCGACATTCCGCGTTTCTGCTATCACAGCAAGCTGTCGATCGCGGCCAACTGCCGCATGTGCCTGGTGGACGTGGAAAAGGCGCCCAAGCCCCTGCCGGCCTGCGCCACCCCGGTGGCCGACGGCATGAAGGTGTTTACCGAATCGCGCCGGACCGTTGACGCGCAGCGCGGGGTGATGGAGTTCCTGCTGATCAACCACCCGCTCGACTGCCCGATCTGCGACCAGGGCGGCGAATGCGAGCTGCAGGACCTGGCCATGGGTTACGGCCGCTCGGTCTCGCGTTTCACCGAGCGCAAGCGCGTGGTGCGCGACAAGAACGTCGGTCCCCTGATCGAGACCGACATGACGCGCTGCATTCACTGCACGCGCTGCGTGCGCTTCCTCGAAGAGATCGCCGGCACCTGCGAGCTCGGCGGCATGAGCCGCGGCGAGCACATGGAGATCGGCACCTTCGTCGAGCGCAACATCAACTCCGAACTCTCGGGCAACGTGATCGACCTTTGCCCGGTCGGCGCGCTGACCAACAAGCCCTTCCGTCATACCGCGCGGCCCTGGGAAATGCGCGCCCGCAAGTATGTCGGCACGCACGACTGCCTGGGTTCGCACCTGCACTACCACACCCGCGGCCCGAAGATCATGCGCGCCGTCCCGCGCGACAACGAAGCCATCAACGAATGCTGGCTTTCCGACCGTGACCGCTACAGCCATTTCGGCCTGCGCTCCGAGGATCGACTGACGGTCCCGCAGGTCAAGGTGGACGGTCAGTGGCGCGAGGCGAGCTGGTCCGACGCGCTCGACGCGGCGGCCCGTGCGCTCAAGGGCGCCGTCGAAACGCACGGCGGCAGCGAGCTGGGCGTGCTGGTCTCGCCGCGCGCGACGACCGAGGAGCATTACCTGGCCGCGGCAATGGCCCGCGCGCTCGGAAGCGAGAACGTCGATCACCGTCTCCGCCTGCTCGATTTCACGCACCCGCAGGCCGGCCGCGCGCAGCTCGACGTGCCCACGGCGAAGATCGCGGAGGCCGACGCCATCCTCCTGGTCGGCAGCAATATCCGCCACGAACAGCCGATCCTGGGGCATCGCGTTCGCACGGCCTGGCGCCAGGGCGGCGCGAAGATCGCCGACATCAACAGCGTGGCCT
>JAASTB010000099.1 GCA_021767625.1 Wenzhouxiangella sp. | reverse complement strand
TACGTGACCCTCGAGGACGGCGCCATCCAGGGGAATACGGGCGGACTTGGCGGCGGCATTTACGCGGCAAACTGCCACATCGAATCCCTCGCCGGTGGTTTTCTCCAGGGCATCTTCGGCAACGAGGCAAGCGGCCCCGGTGGCGGCATCTACGCCAGGGCCGGCAGCACCATTCGGCTTCTGGGCACGGAAGGTCCGACGGGGAACGGCGATCCACAGAAGCCCGCCAACCTGGTCAGCAACACTGCTGCCGGCTACGGCGGCGGCGCCTACCTTGTCGGAGCGGGCACCACGATGACCGCAATCGATACCGTGATCGCCAACAACAACGGCTCCTCCGGCGGCGGCGTGTTCGTACACACCGACGCAGCACTGGACATTTACCGCGCCTACGGCACCGACTGCGTCTCGTTCGACGAACCCTTGAGCCCGCCGCCGTGTTCACGTCTCGACAACAACAACGCCCCCGGCGGCGGCGGGGCAATCGCGAGTATCGGCGGCAGCGTATTCGTCAGCCAGACCTTCATTACCGGCAACAGCGCCAACGGCGACGGGGCGGTCATCCTGCTCTACGACACCCAGGCTACGCTCGAGGGCAACGTTGTCCACGACCACGACGACCCAAGCAACGGGGCGCTGTTTCTCGTCGATGACAGCACCGAGATGTCGCTCGGCTGGTCGACGATCGCCGGCAACGACCCCGGCACCGGCAATCCGATCATTCGCGCCACCGCCGGCAGCGGCGACATCACACGGCTGAACCTCTACGCCAACATCATCAGTGAATCCGGTGTGGACATTCTCAGCCAGGAACCCAGCAGCGGCGGGCAGGTATCGCTGGACACGGCCGACTGCCTGATCACCCACGAACTTGCCAGCCTGCCCGGCGCTACGCGAAGCACGGTCGCCGATCCCCTGTTTGTCAATCCGTCCGCGGGCGACTATCACATTCGCGCCGGCTCACCGGCGATCGACTACTGCGACGACAGCAACGAGCCGGCGCGCCCCGCCGACATGGACGGCGAATGGCGCGGCGTGGATGTCATCGCGGGTGCAATGAACTGGGATGTCGGGGCCGACGAACTGTACGACACGCTGTTTTCCGACCGCTTCGAGTCATGACCGGAAACTCACGATGAAATACTGCACCGCATCTGCCCTGCTCGCCGCCACGCTACTTGCCGCCTGTGGACAGAAGCCCGCTCACGAAGCCGAATCCATCGCGGGCCTCGAACTTGTATTCGCACCCGTCGAGCACGAGGGCGCCGAGTGTCGAATCCGCCAGACGGCCCGTATCGACCAGGACCGACACAGCCTCTACATGGTGCGCGGCGAGAGCGTTTATCGCAGCAGCAATTCGAATCGTGTCACACGAATTCCGCTACAGATCCGCTTCCGGGGCCTGGACGGCATCCAGACGGAGACGGTCACGACGCTGACCGGCATGGATGTGCCGTGCGAGACGGTCAGCATCACCGTCCAGGTTGACGAGTGCACCAACCAGGATCGCAAGGACACAACCTGCCCTGCCATGTCCGTTCTGGGGTCATCCGGTTTGGCGGAAGTGGCGATCGGCAAACAACAGGATTGACGGCCTGCCTGCCACCACCGGGCGCACCTCGAGCACGCCCGATAGCCGCGGCGTGCCGGGCGGGGTTATGCCCCGCCCGGCAACGGCCTAAGGTGCGATCTATTCGCCCTCGAAGCGATCCCGGAAGATGGCGTCGCCACGCTCGACCTCCTGGAACGTCCAGAACCCCGCCTCGAGCGTCCACTGTCCTCCGCTCATCGGCTGGCTCGTGGCGTCCCACTGGCCGATCGTTCCCGACAGTCTCCAGGGCCCGTTCTCGGACTCGAGACCTCCCCCGCTGTCGACCGTCCACCAGTCGATCTGGAAACTGCCGGCCGCTGCGGGCAACGCGATAAGCGCCGCAATGGCGCCGAAGAGGCGGCGCCTCATCGCCCACCGCCCTGGCCGCGCGCTGCACGATCTTCGAGGCTCTGCATTCGTCCTTCGAGTTGTTGAAGCTGCTCGCGCAGAAGGCTGACCTCTTCTTGTTGATACTGAACCACGCCGACCAGCAAGGCGGCCAGACGACTGTATTTGACCCCCTCAACCCGGCCGGATGCATCGCGAAGCGCGAGTTCGGGCATGACCTGGGCCACCTCTTCGGCCACCAGGCCGATATCCTCCTCGCCCGAATCAATCCACTGATAACGCACCGGTCGAAGTGCCATCAAAGCCTCCTGGTCGACCTCGAGATCCCTGATGTCTTCCTTGTACCGCGCGCTCGAAGAACAGAAGGACAATTGATTACTGCCATTGAGGCATATGTCCGTGGTACCCCCGGAACCCATTTCGTCGACGCGCATGGTTCCCGCCACGCGCAGGAGGTTGCCCTCCGGGTCGTTGATGGCGCTGTCGTCGGTGAACAGCGCCCCCCCGCTGGCCCGAACCAGGAACTGGTTGGCCCCAGATGACACGAAGTCGGTGAGTGTGTTGTCAGCCCAAACGAATGTTCCGAGATCGCCTCCCGAACTGAGCTCTCCGACAGGCACACCGGCGCAGCCTCCATCGGGATCGGGTGACAATCCCGGAGCGATGCGGACTTTCGCCTGCCTCCCACCCGCGAATGAAAGACTTGCGCCAGCACAGTTGTCAACCCCCCCCGGAACAGTCGAGTAAAAGCTCAGGGCGGCGTTGTCCTTACCGCCCAACACGATCGAGTGCGAGCCGCCAGCCGTATTGTTGTCGCCGGCCAGAACGCCGGCACCAAGGCCGCTGGCGAGGTTGCTCCGTCCCCCGACGACCGCCGAGTTGCGACCGCTGCTGGTATTACCGTCTCCCCCGGCAACTGTGGAAAGAGCTCCGCTGGCAATGTTCGGGAAGTCACCCGATCCGGTCGCAAGACCACCGCCGAGCACAACCGCACCGGGGCCGGCCTGATTGAAGGTTCGTCCAATGACCAGGCCGCCGCCATAAATATTCCCAGCCGTCGGCTGCGCGATGAACCGGAAGAGAGAGCTATGGTGGACATATTCGAACGAGCCGTTGCTCTCGACTGCAAACGGCGACGCGCCTTCCGGCCCCTGGGGGCCAACGGGGCCAGGATCACCCGTCGGCCCGGGCGGCCCCTGCGGACCAGTCGGCCCCTCGGGGCCCGCGTTGCCGTCGAGCGCATACAGGGCAACCGGCGCCGCCCGAACCGCCTGCCGCGGGCTTAAGGGGGCCCCATTGACCCACACTTCCAGGTAGCGATCGGTTCCATCGAAAGCGGCCGCGCCGAAGTCCAGATCGACCTGAAACAAACCCTCTGCCACCGGCCAGTTTGTCCGAGTCTGCGTCACACCCACCTGACTGCCCGATGCGGGCGCATCGAACAGCAAGAACTGCAGATTGGCCGTGCCGTCGAAGGGTTGCCCGGCATTCTCCAGGCGGCCTTGATAGGTCAGTTCGCCCGACTGGGCGAAGCTCTGCCCCGACATCGCCAGGGCCAATAGACAAACGATTGCGACTTCAATGCGCATGGCAAAGGTACCTCCGTGATGAGTCCAAAAATTGCAGAAGCCGGAAAAGTACTCACCGGCGCGAGTCGAATCCCGGAAAACCCGTGAAAGATCATGAAACAACATTTCCGCGCGGCGCCTGCCCGTCTTTGCGTCCCATGCGACGCAGACCAAGCGTGCCGGAAGGGTTTCACGATCTTTCACAAGATCTGCAGGATTCGCGCGGGGCCCCTCTCTACATTCAATGGACGATGTCGAAAGGGAGCCAAGGCATGATTCGAAAGCCATCGAAACAAGAGATTGCGCGCGCGCAATCGCCGACGACAGCCCCAACCGGCCCGCTCGCGCGGGTAACGATCTTGGGGCTTGCTCTAATCGCCAGCGCGACGGTTCAGGCAGCCATATTCTCGGTTTCTAACCAGAACAATTCCGGCAGCGGCAGTCTTCGCGCGGCCGTGAGTGCCGCGAATCTCTCGCCTGGCCCCGATACGATCATCTTCGACCCCTCGATCACTTCGATCACGCTCTCCACGGGCCAGATCGACGTCACCGAAGCGTTGGTCATCGACGGACAAACGACACAGCCGGTCATCAGCGGCAATGACACCTCGCGCATCTTCGCAGGGCTCGTGGTCGAAGTTATCGAGATCAGGAATCTCGTTCTCACTGACGGAGCAACCTCGGCCGCCGGCACCGAACCCGACACCTGCGCCTCCGGCACGGGTGAAGGTGGCGCCGTCTGTACGCTCGGACAGCTCAGGCTGGAGAACGTCTCGGTGACCGACAGCACCACTTCGGGCGACGACGCGCCGGGTGGCGCCGTCTACTCCGACGACCACATCTTTTGCGATTCCTGCCGCCTGGCCGGCAACGGCACGGACGGGACGGACTCCGGGGGCGGCGCGCTATTCGCCTCGGGCAACTTCCTGGGCTCGGCCTGCACGGTGGAAAACAATGCAACCGGGGCAAACAGCTCGCCCGGCGGGGGGCTGACCGCAGGGAGGATCACCCTGAACGACTGCCTGATCCAGGGCAACACCACCGCAGGCTCGAACGCCTTCGGCGGTGGATTGGCCAACATGGCCTTCGGCCCCGACATTCGCCGCAGCATCGTGACTTACAATCACACGACGGGGTTGGGCTCGGCAGGCGGCGGCCTGTTCATTACTACAACTTCGGCAGCGACCGGGACCCTCCTGGATTCGATCATCAGCAACAACTCGACTTCCGGTCTGGCCGGATGGGGCGGCGGCGCCTATCTCGACATCCTCGAGATGCAAATTCAGCGCTCGACGATCGCGAACAACTTCGTGTCAGGAAGCAGCGCCTGGGGCGCCGGACTGGCGAGCGAAGGCGGACTCGAAATCGTCACCAGCACGGTCTCCGGCAATGACTCGATCGGCGATGCGGCATCCGGCGCAGGCGGCGTCTACTTCGACCCCCAGGACGCGTTAGCGCACACCCTCTCCATCGGTAACAGCACCATTACCGACAATCAGGCAAGCAACGGGGTCGGTGGACTGTTCGCCAGGGCCGCCGACCCGGTCGCCACGTCCGTTTCCGTCAACAGTTCCATCCTTGCCGGAAACTCCGGGGCCGACGGAAACTATCTAGGGGAAGTCGGCACCGGCAACGGCGTGACGCTGAACGCCCTGCACGTCGTCTTCGGCGACGCCGGAACGGAAATCAATGGCTCGAATCTGGCCAATATCCTGTCCGACCTGCCCGAACTGGGCCCACTCCAGGACAACGGTTGTGCAAGCGCGAGCGAAGCGGGGCCGCCGGGCCAGAAGGCCTGTACGCCCTCCCAGCGACCATTGGACAGCAGTTCCGCAATCGACGCTGGCGACAACCCGTCCAGCCTCGACTACGACCAGAGGGGGCCAGGCTTTCCGCGCGTTTCCGGCCCGACCACCGACATCGGGGCCCTCGAGCGCATTTTTGACCTACTGTTCTCGGATTCCTTCGAAGTCGGCAAGGCACCTTAATCCCGTAACCAAAAGGCAGCGCTCGACAGGTTATCCATCATCCTTGCGGCCAGCGCGGCATCTCAACGCTCCTGCGCCGCCGTCCAGTTGTCCAGGCGGGCCTGATCCTCGGCTCGCCACCATTCGCCTGTGGTCGAACGCGCTTCCAGGCTGGTCTCGACGGCTTCGCGGTAGCGGCCGTTGGCGGCGAGGGCTCGGGCCTTCAGTGCCAGGAACGGGTGCGCCGGAGGATCAGCGCGTTCCAGCCGCACGACTCGATCGAGGGCCGCATCTGGCCGTCCCTGCGTCAGCTCCAACTCGACCAGGCCCAGTTCGGGGCGCAGGAACAAGCGGTCGTCTCGACCGTCGGCCGCTTCGAGCGCCACCTCGAGATCACGGCGGGCATCTTCATACTCGCCGGCCTGCCGCGCCAAACGGGCACCGAGCAGCCGTGCCTGGACCACACGGGGCGCGGACGCCGTCTTCTCGGCGCTGGCCAGCAAGGTCGACATCTTCTGGGATGAGTCCTCAGACGTGACACCGGCCTCGATATCGACTTCCATGAGGTCCAGCTCGATATCGACCACGCGGTCTTCCAGCCCGGCACGGTCCGCGATGCGACGCGCCTCGCGACCGTAGGTACGCGCATCGTCGAATCGGCGATCGGCCAACGCCAAGGCAGCCAGGGCGCTGTAGGCGTCCAGGATCAAGCCGTCATCGGACGTCGACAGGAGCTCATCCAGCCCTTCTACGGCCAGCACACGCGCCTCTTCGAAGTCTCCCGCCTGTCGCTCGAGCCGGGACAAGCGGATTCGCGAGGCGGCAGCACCACGCGCATCGCCCAACTGCTCCCGAACGCCCACCACCAGCCGAAGCAACGAGCGCGCCTCGTCCAGTCGACCCAGCTGCTCATGAGCAGCGGCCGTTCGCGACATCACGCTGGCGTACGACGATCGGCGGCCGGCCTCGTAGAAGAGCTCGCGAGCGCGATCCAGCTGCTCCAAGGCCTCCTCCTGCCGACCGGTTCGCATCAGAATCGACGCCAGCGAATTACAGGCCGAGGCAATCAGGGGCGATTGACCGGAAAGCTCGCTCTGCGCCAGGGCCTGGCGAAACAGGCGCTCGGCCCGCTCCAAATCCCCCCGGTTGCGGAGCAGCAAGCCCATGTTCGTCAACGAGATCGCCCGCAGCGCCGGCGTGTCGGCCACCGCTTCGACTCGCTCGTAAGCCGCCAGGGCCTTCTCGTACTCGCTCTGTCGCCAGTAGGCCAGCCCCAGGGCGTTGTAGATTCGCGCAACCCAGAAATCATCCTCGAGCCGGGTCGCCATCGCCTCCAGCACGGCCTGGGCGCGCGCATACTCGCCGCTGCGGCGAAGCGCGATGGCCAGTTCATAACGCGCGAAATCGAAGTCCGGATCCTCGGCCAGCGCCGCCTCGAAGAGCCTGATAGCACGATCCATCTCGCCGGCGAACTGCGCAGCCATGCCCCGCAGCACGGTCTCGATGGCGTAGCCGCTGCGAGAGACCAAGCCGGCCTCCAGCGCCACCTTCCCATCGTACTCAATGGTGGCCAGCACCTGCTCCAGGCCGGCGCGAACCAACTCACCGGCCTCCTCGAAGCGCTGGCGGCTCGCGGGGTCAGAACCCGCCCCACCGTTCTCCAGCCAAAAGGCCAGACGCCCCTCTTCGCCCTCCGGAAGTGAAGCCAGGCCGACGCCTATGCCGACTGCATCTCCGTCCTCCGCATCGGCCACATCCACCCGGTCCGACCCCAGTGACCGGCTGAGGATGAAAGCCAGATAGTCCACAAAGGGGGCCGACAACGAGTCTCCGGTGCCGGCCTGCAGCGCCCGCAGAACAACACGGTCTTGCCCGTCGTCCGGCACCGGGGGCCCGCCAAACCAATGAAACACGCCCGCTGCAATAACCGCCAGCAGCAACAAACCGGCCATCGCCGGACCGATTCGCCTGACCGGCGCCGCCTGGACACGCGGCGCCTCGGCGATCTCCACATCGGCCACGAACTGATAGCCTCGACCGTAGCGGGTCGCCACGTGTCGCGGAGACCGCGCAGAATCGCCCAGCGCCGAGCGAATCTCGCGAATGACCTGCGCGATCGAACTCTCCGAGAGCGCCTGATGCCCCCACACGCCATCCAGGATCTCGTCGCGAGAAACGACCTCGGGTGCGCGCTCGACCAGGAGCTTGAGAACGAGCAAGGC
>JAASTB010000098.1 GCA_021767625.1 Wenzhouxiangella sp. | reverse complement strand
CCTGGCCCGAGAAGACGGGCGAGCCCGGCTGCGGGTGAACGATCGGGGCCCCGGCGTGGATCCAGGTGACCTGCAACGAATCTTCGAGCCTTTCGTGCGGCTCAGCCCGGGCCGCAGCGAATCGGGCGTCGGTGGCGGAATCGGCCTGGCCATCGCCCGGGCAGCAGTGGAGCGACACGGCGGCCGCATCTCTGCCGAGAACGCGCCGGATGGCGGCCTGGTGGTCAGTCTTGACCTTCCGCAGTAGACAAATCTTGACACTTCGAACAGCCGCTTGACCCAACTTATCGCGCGCCGCGCGCAAACTGGAATCGTGATCGGACAACGTTCGGTCACGCCCCAAACCCGAACCATGGAGAAAGCGCAATGACGACTTCCCGACTGACCAAAACCATCGCCGGCCTGGCCTTGCTCTGCCTGTCTTCGCTGGCTCTCGCCCGCGGCCCGGTGGACAACCTGGCCGAGCGGCTCGACCTGGATGAACAGCAGGTCGCGACGATCACGGCGTTGTTCGATGAGCACCGCGACTACATGCACAACGAGATTCAGTGGCGCGATGCCGACGGCAACCCCAACCCGGAGGCCCGGGAACAGGTCCGCGCGGCCAGGGAAGCCCTGCACCAGGAGATCCTGGCCGTGCTCGACCAGGAGCAGGCGGCCCGCTTCGAACAGATGAAGGAGCGCCGGGAACGCCGCCACGCGCGGACCGGCCGCGACAAGCGTCGCGGCAATCGCCTGGCCTATGCGCTGGGCCAGCTCGACCTGAGTGACCAGCAGAAGGAGGCGATCCAGACCCTCATGGCCGAGCACCGAGCCGAACGCATGCATGAGCGCGGAGCGCTTCGAGCCGAGCTGGCCTCGATCCTGACCGAGGAGCAGCTGGCCCAACTCGAGGCGATGCGAGAAGCGCATCGCGGAAGCCGCAAGCCCTGAAACGCGAACCCCGGGCTTCGCACGTCCACGGGGCGTGCGAAGCCCGCCGCATTCCCGATATGGATAATGGCCAGACACAATGATTCGGGAGTTCAGGAATGCGAGGGATTCAGATCACGGAATTCTCAAACCCGGCGGCCATCGGCGTCAGCGAACTGCCGCAGCCGCCCGAGCCGGGTCCGGGCGAGGTCCGTCTCGATATCGGCGGCGTGGGCGTGGGCTTCTTCGACGGTCTCATGATCCGCGGCGACTACCAGATCCGGCCCGACCTGCCATTCGTGCCCGGCAGCTCGATGGCGGGCACCGTCGAGTCGGTGGGCGAAGGCGTCACCCATGTCGGGCCCGGCGACCGAGTGGCCGCTTTCGCCCTCCACGGCGGCCTGGCCGAGCAGGTGATCTTGCCGGCCGCTTCCTGTGCGCCGCTGCCACCGGACCTGGAACCGGTCAGGGCTGCCAACTTCTTCATTTCCTGGGCCACGAGTCTCTTCGGCCTGCGCGAAATCGGCAACGTGAAGGAAAGTGAGACCGTCCTGGTTCTCGGCGCATCGGGAAGCACGGGAACCACGGCCATCGAGTGCGCCAAGGCGCTGGGCGCGGAGGTCATTGCCTGTGCCTCGAGCGAAGCCAAGAGGAATCACTGCCTGGCCCATGGGGCCGATGCTGTCGTGGACTACACGGCTGATGGCTGGCGAGACGAAGTCAAGGCGATCACCGGCAAGCGTGGCGTCAACATCGTCTACGATCCGGTCGGCGGCGATGTGTCGGAGGCCGCATTGCGGCTGCTGGCCCCCGGCGGACGTTTCCTCGTCGTGGGCTTCGTCGCCGGCATCGCGAAGATCCCGATGAACCTGCCGCTGCTCAAGCGCTGCTCCATCCACGGCGTCAACTGGGGCGGCACGGTCATGGCCGATCCCACCGTGGTCCCGCCGGTCATCAAGACGCTGGCCGAGTGGACCCTGTCGGGGCAGATCGATCCCACGCCGTCCCGAATCTACGACCTGGCCGATGCCGGCAAGGCCTTCAAAGCCCTGTTCGGCCGCACTTCCACCGGCAGCCTGGTGATCAGCCCGTAGAATCGCCGATTTGACTTGCTGTGCCCCCGACCCAAGAACTGTGTGTACGCGCAACGTTCCGGAGGGAAACATGAGGGTTATTGCAATCGCGCTTTTCGCGCTGTTCGTCCATACGGCCAACGCAGAGACCGGGCTTCCCGCGCCATGCGATTCCGATTTCGCGCTACACCACTACGTTGACGGCCATGCGGCCGAGGAAGCCCTGGTCGATGCGGGCGACATTCAGCGGGTATCCGAGCGCGCGGAAGACAGTTCGCGGCTGATGATCGCGCTCACGCCCGCCGCGGCCGATCGCATGAAGTCGTTCACCGGCCAGAACATCGGCGAGGAAATCGTGGTGACCTGCGGCGACGAAACGGTGTGGAAGGCCCGCATCGCAGCGGCCTTCGGAGAGCGCTTCGAAATTCAGTTGAGGATGGCTTCCGCGGATCGAGACTAACTACAAAGCCCGGGGATTGGCCATGCCCTGCGCCGCGCATGGCATGGTCCGTGTATGTATCGAAGGGCAAACGCTATTGAACTTCACTTGACTCCGACCGGAATACTCCTCCGAGCCCTCCCACATAGAGCACAACATCGTCCTCGGCGTCGCCCAGGTGCAGTCTCATCGCGCCTGCGATCTTCTCCACCTCGCCGTAGGGCTGCCAAGAGGCGCCCCCATCGGTTGTTCTGAAGACATCGGGCAGCCCTGGGGAACTCGACCGAGTTGAAACGTAAGCTACATCCTCGTTCTTAGGATTGACTTCAACCGCATGAATCTGCGCCTCTGATGGAATCCCTTCATTGGCCTGGACCCAGCTTTCGCCACCGTCAGAGGATTTGAAAACTACCGACGGATACCACCGAGTCACGACGGTCCCCTCTTCACCGACATAATGCTCATATGCTTCTTCTGCGACGGCAAAAAGTGTCTGCGGATCCGACTGAGCGATGGCCAGTGCATTGATATCCCAGTGCCCTTCCGATGCCTCTCCACCCATGATTGGTATTCCGCTACTTTTGAGGTGCCAATTGGCGCCTCCGTCGGTAGATTTGAAGACACCGTTCTCCGGATAGGATGCATCCAGAAAGAAGAATTCCCGGTGTACATACGTGCCCGCATAGAGAACATTCGAATCACTTGGATCGATCAAGATATCCCGAACTTGCACGACACCATCTTCGGGGCAAGAGGCTGGGATTCCAGTGTCAGCCGGAAACCAGCTTTCTCCTGCATCAAGCGACTTGTAGATTCGGTGCCCAGTCATGGTGCACCCATTTGCAGTCTCTTGTGACAAAGCCGTCCCAGAAACATACACAGTCTGCGCGTAACCAGACGCGTCACGAAGACCGTTCTGATCGATAATGACAGCGTGCCTTTCAGAGTCAGGCGGGGGGCCAAAAATCACCCTTTGAGCGAGCTCCTCCGGAATGACTTCAACTCCTTGCCCCGACTCAAACCAACTACTTCCACCGTCCTCGGACTTGAATACACCACTATGGTCGATCCACTGTCCATCGAGTACGACGGCACCCCGCCCAACAGCAAACAGATGTGAGGACGCGAGATCAGACGACCCACCTGAGTCAATCGAGATCGCCTGCACTCCCGGCAAATTCAAGCCCTGGGACTTTACTTGCCAGGTCCGACCGGCATCTTCACTGACCCACAAAGAATCGGACGCCGAGGTGGGAAAGCCCATACCCCCGGCAAAAATGAGGTTGGAATTCTCGGGATGGCTCGCAATAGACTGGATCTCCGCCGCCTTGATCCCGTCCGAGGCTCGAATCCAGCTCTGGCCGACATCATGGGTCTTGAATATTCCGTCGTAGAAAGTCCCGACATACAGAACACCAGTGTCAACTGGATCCGCAGCCAGAGAGTATGGCTTGACGGCCCTATCTTGTTGATGTTCAGGGAGCATGCCCTGGGAAATCAGACTACAGCTTTCCAGATCAGAACTAATGTAATACACACCTTGATTACTCGCCGCGTAAACCCCACCACTTTGCGCCTCTGACAGAGAATAAACCCACTGATCCTCTAGATCCTGGATCGGGCAGTCGACACGAAGCTCAGACCAGCTTTCACCGGCATTCAAACTCTTGATCGCACCGTAGTAAGAACCTGTTGAGAGCATCAAGCCTTCTCCCAAGGAGAGGATCTGATCAGAGTCAAGGTAAGGACCGCCAGAATCCCAGGATACGCCTCCATCACTTGACACGTGAAACCGCGTCACGCCATCCAGTCTGGTGGAAGCAATTACTCGGTCACGATCATCCTGAGAGAACGCCAACGACTCGACACTGGGTAGGTAGGCCGAGTTCAGCTGATTCCACAACTGACCGCCGTCAGTAGACTGATAGATCCCCTCTCCCCGCGAGTCTGCCACCGTGACCACATCGCCATCATTCGGATCAATGTCAATGGTGACCGAACCGTAGTATTTATAAGGCATAGGCAAGTCCAGCTTCTGCCAGGAATCGCCGCCATCTGTCGTCTTGAAGAGTCCGGGCCTGATAGCTGCATAGACAATTTCTGAATTCGTTGGATCCAACGCAAGGCCCCTGATGCGAGTGCGATTAAGGCCTGCAGCAACACGTTGCCAGTTTGCGGCGGAATCAACCGACCTGAACAAGCCGTTCTCAGTTCCCGCGTACAAAACGGACGGCACGCTTGGCGAAATCTCGACCTGCAGGATCCGCCCACCGAAGGGACCGTATGAGCGCCAATAGACAGGGGGCTCCTCAAAGCGTCCCGCGAAGACTAGGTCACCCCGAGGCCCGTCAACCCTCAAGCCGGAAAGAGGGTTTACGGGCACCCCCGTGTCCGAGAGCTCCGCCCCCGGAGCATTGACGCTCCAAATGGAGGCCAAAGATAAGAGTACCGCCTTCATCGTCAACCCCACTACCAAAAACCTCTGTCAGTAAACACCTATTACCAAGCAAGCCAACTACTTGGTGGCCCAAGTCTAATGATGAGTGTTGCTAAAGTCGAATCGGAATGGTTGCATGCTAGGGAAACCAGCCCGCAACACAGGGACTCCCGAAGTGATTCATGACTTCTGGCGCATGCCATTGCGTGCGCCGGGAGTATAAAGTGCCCGGTTCGAGTCAACGAAAACCGGGAAGACAATGAAAAAATTCCTCAAGTGGGGCGGCGTCAGCCTGGCAGCCCTGATGCTCGTCGGCGGCCTGCTGTTCGTCAACTTCTGGTACTTCAAGCCGCTGTCCATCGACTGGTTCTACAGCCGGGCCTTTCTGAAGTTCAGCCTTCAGCAGCCCGAGATGCTCACGTCGCTGCGCATCCTCGACCAGTTCGGCATTCGCGGCCACAACGCCGAACTGGGCGACGCTTCGCCCGAGGCCGGCGAGGAAATGCTGGCCTACTGGCGCGACGAGTACGAAACCTTCCAGCGCTACGACCGCGCCGACTACGAAGGCCAGGACCTGCTCTCGTACGACGTATTCGACTTCTTCATGTCGAACCAGATGGCCGATGCCGACCGCTGGCGCTTCCACAACTTTCCGGTCAACCAGCTGTTCGGCGTCCAGAGCAACCTGCCCGACTTCATGGTGCAGCAGCACGTCGTCGAGGACGAACTCGGCGCCGAACACTACATTGCGCGCCTGAACCAGTTCGACGAGAAGTTCGACGGCGTACTCGAAGGCCTGCGGATTCGCGAAGAGCGCGGCATCCTGCCGCCCTCCTTCGCCGTCACCAAGGTCATCGAGCAGATCGAGGGCTTCCTCGACAGTGCGCCCGAAGAACACCTGCTGGTGTCCAGCCTCGACGGAAAAATGAACGAGATCGACGAGGCCGAGCTCGAAGCCGCACGCCGCGAGGAACTGCACGCCCAGGCCGTCGAGGCGGTCGAGCGCTCGGTCTACCCGGCCTACGAGAACCTGCTGGCCTACCTGCGCGAACTGGAACCCAAGGCCGACAGCAACGGCGGCGTGTGGCGACTGCCGGACGGCGACGCCTTCTACCAGCAGGCGATTCGCCAACACACAACGACCGACATGACGGCCGAAGAGATCCACGAGATCGGCCTGGCCGAGGTCGAGCGAATCGGTCGTGAGATGGACGCCATCCTGCGCGCCGAGGGCCTGACCGAGGGCACCATCGGCGAGCGCGTGCAGCAATTGGCCAAGCGGCCGGACCAGCTCTACCCCGACACCGAAGCCGGCCGGGAACAGATCCTGGCCGACTACCAGGCGATCCTCGACGAGATCGACCCGGCGATGGACAAGTACTTCAACCTGCGGCCGGAGACCGGCGTCGAGGTCAAGCGCGTGCCGGAGTTCGCCGAGGAAACCTCTGCGGGTGCCTACTACCAGCGCCCCTCGCTCGACGGCAAGCGCAAGGGGACGTTCTTCGCCAACCTGCGCGATGTCTCCGAGGTGCCGAAGTTCGGCATGCGCACCCTTGCCTACCACGAGGGCATCCCGGGCCATCACTTCCAGATCGCCATCACCCAGCAGCTCGAGGGCATCCCCATGTTCCGGCGCCTGGTGCCCTTCACCGCCTATTCCGAAGGCTGGGCGCTCTACACCGAGCGACTGGCCTGGGAGATCGGCTTCCAGGACGACCCGCTCGACAACCTCGGGCGCCTCCAGGCCGAAATGTTTCGAGCCGTGCGCCTGGTGGTCGACACCGGCATGCACCACAAGCGCTGGACGCGCGAGGAGGCCATCGACTACATGCTGGCCAACACCGGCATGGGCGAAGGCGAAGTCGAGGCCGAAATCGAGCGCTACCTGGTCATGCCCGGCCAGGCGCTGTCCTACAAGGTCGGCATGATGAAGATCCTGGAACTGCGCGAACGGGCCCGGCGCGAGCTGGGCGAGGATTTCAGCCTGCCCGAGTTCCACGACCAGGTCCTGGGCAACGGCGCCCTGCCCCTGACGCTGCTCGAGCGCGTCGTCGACGACTGGATCGAGCGCAAGCGCGCAGCCTGACCAACGCCTGCCGCTCGCTCCGGCAAGGAGCGAGCGGCGGAACAGGGGTGCTAGGATACGAGCGGAGTCCTACCAGGAGCCACCGATGCAATCCCGCACGACGAAAGCGTTGCTGATCGGAGCCGCCACACTGCTGGCAGCAGCCTGTGCGACCTCGCCCCCGAACGGAGTCGAACTGGCGCAGGATGCACCCTGGTGGGAGTCGGCGGGCCCTTGCCGTATCTGGGTGCCGATCCAGCCTCAACCCGGTCGGACACCGACCTGGGATCCCGGCCCGTCCACCTCGAGAATGTCGAACACCGGCGATTGCCAAGCTCTCCAGGCCGCCATGCCGGACGGGGCGGTACTGATCGGCACGCGCTGAGCTTCGCCGGAACGAGCCTTATTCGCGTAACCGGTCGATCCAGGCTGGAACCGTCGGCTCACCGCGGAAAATGCTTCGATCCAGATCCGCCGTGATCGCCCAGCGATGCAGCCAGGTGATTCCCGCCGGGCCGGTGTAACCGTCGATCGGACGGTCATAGGCGGGGTGTTCGGTCGCCGTTTCGATGTCGACCCAACGGTATCCTCGAGCAGTCAGTGCATCGAGCAGTTCGTCCAGCCAGTCGGCGTTGAGCGCATTGGCGTGGACCAAAAGGGTCTGAGGCAGCAACTCGCCGACAATACGCCGTGACTGATCCTCGTAAAAGTCGACGACTTCGAGCATGTAGCGCACATAGTCTTCACCGATGCGCCGCATCAGCTTCACATCGCCCTGGTTGAAAGCAT
>JAASTB010000097.1 GCA_021767625.1 Wenzhouxiangella sp. | reverse complement strand
GCCACGACGGCGCCGACGAGGAAGGCCAGCAGAGCGGTCAGCGGCAGGGCGTTGAGCCCGGTCTGCTGCATGTGGAAGACGGTGGCCGTCACCCGCCACTGCGTGGGACGGAAAAGGGTGGCGAACAAGCGGCTGATGGCCAGCCCCAGGAACCCCACCAGCAGGCGGAGGTTGCTGCCGGCCCCGGCCACGACGCGACCGATGCCGCCCAGCCACTCGCGCCACAGCGGCGGCGGTTCGGTTTCGCGCTCACTCTCGCTCTCGAGGGCGGCCCTAACCGTATCGAGCAACGGTCGATGCGCTTCGCGCATTTCGATGGCTTCGGGCCCGATCGACAGATCACGGGCGGCGCGAAGCAACAAGTAGGCGCCGGCGGCGTCGAGCGAGGTTACTTCCGTGGCATCGATGGCCGCGCCCGGACCCGAGACCGAGGCGATCTGCTCTTCGAGCCGGGGGACCCGGCCCAGCCGCCAATCGCCGCGAGCCCTGAACCGGGCGACTGAGGCCTCGTCTGCGAGAAATTGGGACGACTCGGTCATTCGCGGACCACGGGTTGAGCAGGCAAACGACTACAACTTAGCAGACCCGGCCGACGACTCCGGCGTGCCGTTCGATCGAAGTGCGCCGCGGGTCAGGATTCGAAGCGGTCCTCAAAGATCGCCACGCCCGCGGGGGCATTGCTCAGGCACGAGGGCGTATTGTCGTTGATGCGGCCGTTCATAACCGCCTCGACCTCAGGCGCCAACTCCATGCGGTTGGACACGCCGCAACCCGAGCCGAAGTTGCAGTAGCTCATCAGCGTCCCCGACCCTTCGGTCGGACAACTCGTCGGACCGGAATAACAGGGCTCTCCGTTGAAGAACTCCCCGGAAAAACACTGGTCGACGGGCGGGTCGTAGCAGTGCGTGTGCGCCGAACCGAGATTGTGACCCAGCTCGTGGGCGAACAATCGGGCGCTTTCGAGCACGGGGACTCCGCCGCTCCAGAACAATTGATTGACGCTATAGCTGCCACCGCTGGACTGCTTCACACAGTACGAGTCGACCCAGGCGATGCCCGAAGCCGAGGTTCCCGAACTCGAATTTCCTGACACCAGCGCGGCGTGCGTCCGCGGCACACTGCCCTGATTGTTCTCCCAGTATGTCCCGAATTCCGTCAGATGAGTCTCGCTCGCGCCGGAGGACTCCACCGTGTAGGGATCAGATTCGGTTCGAAGAAAGGTGTCGCCCTGAACCATGCGCAGGTTGAGCTGGGACTCGAACAGAGTATTGGTATGGACCAGCAGGTCCTCGAACCACTCGGCGGCCTGGGTCGTATTGTCGGCGAAGCGCTTCTGCATCCACTGGGTATCGGTATCCAGGGCCAACAGGCCATAACGCAGGCTGCCGCGCGGACTGGCGGCCATGATGCCGTCGAGCACGTCCGGCTGCACGATGGGATGGCGCTCGGACTGATCAAAATCGAGGTTGCCGCAACTCTGTTCGAGCTCGACGCCCGCAGGTAGGAGGGAGCGGGCGGTGGCCGCGGTGATGCGCCAGCCCGCCTCGCCGGCAAGCGCGATGGAGTGCACGCCCTCCGACGACACGACCGACCCGCTCAGGCGCATGCCGATCGGATCGAACAGCAGGCCGACGCGCACGGTCGGCGCATCAACACCGCGCCCCATGAACACGAAGCGACGCGGGTAGTCGACTGGCTCCGGACCGTTACCCCGCAGCACATAGACACCCGCTCCAGGCGCCCTCAACTCGATGCGTTCGAGCGTCACTGCGCCCACCACGGCGCCTCCCAGCAAAGCGCCGTCGAACTCGATCCTCTCCCCGATCTCGGCACGACCGAATTCGAGAATGAGACGATCCACGTCCTCGATCATGGCCGCGCCCCCCTCGGCACACACGGCACTCAACAGAAGCAGACAGGAAGCGACTCGCATGGCCGACTCGCGGGGATGGGTCTGAAACGACATTAAACCCCTTTCGCCGGCCAGGCAAGCGCCCCCGACGCCCCGGCACCGGGCAAGTTGCACCCGGCCGCTCAATCGAAGGGCACGCGATAGGCGCCGCCGCGGCGACGAATCTCGAGCGTGAGCTCGGCGTCGGCGTCGAGCGGGAAGGCGCGACGCATTTCGGCCAGGTCGCGCACGCGCTGGCGATTGACCGCGACCACGAGATCGCCCGGGCGCAGCCCCGCGTTCCAGGCCGCGGAGTTGCGGCGCACGTTTTCCACCAGAACGCCTTGTGCCCGCGCGCGCTCGGGAATTCTCACCAGGGCGGCGCCGTCGAGGCGTTCGTCGAGGCGCTGGCCTGAAATCCGCTCGTCCAGGTTTTCCTCGATGACGATGCGAACCGACTCGCGTTCTCCATCACGCAGGTATTGCACGCGCACGCGGCTGCCCACGGCCAGCAGGCCCTCGATATTGCGCAGGCCCTGGGCGTTCTCGACCGGTCGACCGTCGACGGCGACGATCACGTCGCCGGCCTCGAGCCCCGCGGTCCGCAAGGCCGAGTCGTCGTCGAGCCGGGTCACGACGGCGCCTCGCGCGGATTCGAGACCCAGCGCCTCACGCAGTTCCTCGTCGAGATCCTGCACCTCCACGCCGAACGAGCCCCGCCGCACTTCGCCGTATTCGATGAGCTGCGCCATCACGTAGGCCGCCGTGCTGACCGGGATGGCAAACCCGATGCCGACGTTGCCGCCCGAGGGCGTGAATATCGCCGTGTTGATCCCGACCAGCTCGCCGCGCAGGTTGATCAGGGCGCCGCCGGAGTTGCCGGGGTTGATCGAGGCGTCGGTCTGGATGAAATTCTGGTATTCGAGCCCGCGCAGGCCGCTTCTGCCCAGCGCCGACACGATACCGGAGGTCACCGTCTGGCCGAGACCGAACGGGTTGCCAACGGCCACCACGAAATCGCCCACCCGCAGGCGGTCGGATTCGTCGAGTGGCAGCTCGGCGAGGTCGCCGGCGTCGATGCGGATGACGGCCAGGTCGGTATCGCGATCGGCGCCCACGAACTCGGCGGCGAACTCGCGGCCGTCCTCGAGGCGAACGGCGATGTCGTCGGCACCCTCGATCACATGGTTGTTGGTCAGCACGTAGCCGTCTTCGGCATCGACGATCACGCCCGAACCCAGGCTCTGCTGCACGCGTTCGCGCGGCATGCTGGGGAAATCGAAGAAGCGGCGGAAAAAGGGATCGTCGAAGAAGGGACTGGTGCGCACCTGCACGCGGGTGCGTGTGTGCACGTTCACGACCGCCGGCATGACCTCCTCCAGCACCGGGGCCAGCGAGGGCAGCGGCTCGCCGTCGACCGATGCGGGCAGCGCCGCAGGCGCGACGCGCAGCGCGAGGAGCAGCGCGAATGCGACAGAAATCCGAAATGTGTTGTTCATCATGCGCCTTTAGCCTCGATGTTGTGAGTGGCAGGACGCGCCTTTGGACTGATGCACACGGCGTCGGGTTCACTCGATCCGCTGCCGGCGCGCAGGCCCGGAGACGGCGTCCGCCGGGGTTGCATTTGTACGCAAAAACCGGATGATATAGGCGCAACACAGGTTTCGCGACCCAACATCTTGGGTCGGCATGACCTGGAGAGCACAATATGCTGAACCTGGACCAGCAAGTACTGCGAACCGACGTCACCGGAATGCCGCTCGAATGGATCGGCTACCAGGCCGCGGTTCGCCTCATCGTGCTCGACCAGGTCTGCTACGCCCTCGGCAGCGTGCTCTATCGCCTCCACGGCGGCATCAACGCCAGCAGCGGCCGGCGCACCGAGATCCCGGTCAACGCCATCATCGCCACGCATGGCTCACACCCCGACGCCCATCGTTTCTATGATCGCTATACGCCGCCGCTGTCGAACCGGGCCCTGTTTCGCCGTGACGAAAACCTGTGCCTCTACTGCGGGGAGCAGTTCCGGGATCGCGACCTGTCGAGAGACCACGTGCACCCGATCTCCCAGGGCGGGGTCGACACATGGGCCAACGTGGTCACGGCCTGCAAGCGCTGCAACAACCACAAGGGTTCACGCACGCCCGAAGAAGCGGGTATGCAGCTGCTGGCCATTCCCTTCACGCCCACGCACGCCGAGTACGTCTACCTTCAGGGTCGTCGCATCCTGGCCGACCAGATGGAGTTCCTGCTCGCCCACTTCCCGCGCAACAGCGTCCTGCGCAAACGCCTGACCGCCACGTTTTGACGCCGCAGCAATCCAACGGGGCCGAGGGCCGGCAGGTCTACCTGGTCGACGCCAGCGTCTACATCTTCCGCGCCTGGCACAGCATGCCCGACCGCTTCGCCGATCCAGCCGGCCGCCCCACCAATGCGGTCTACGGCTTTGCCCGTTTCCTGTGCGAACTGCTCGAGCAGACCCGGGCGCGGCACGTCGCGGTGGCTTTCGACGAATCGCTCACGACCTCGTTCCGCAACGAGATCTATCCCGACTACAAGGCCAATCGTGACCCCGCCCCGCAAGAGCTCAAGCGACAGTTCGCGTGGTGCCAGGATCTCGGTCGCGCGCTGGGGATCACCGTGTGCGCGGATAGCTACTACGAAGCCGACGACCTGATCGCCACCCTGGCCGACCAGTGCCGAACGCGGGGCCAGCCGGTCTGCGTGGTAACCGGCGACAAGGACCTCGCGCAGCTACTGGTCGACGAGGACCACTGGTGGGACTTCTCTCGCCGCCGTCGCCTGGATCGCCGGGGCGTTTTCGATCACTTCGGGGTGCATCCTCACCAGATTGCCGATTTCCTCGCGCTGACCGGCGACGCGGTCGACAACATTCCCGGCGTACCGGGCGTCGGCCCCAAGACCGCAAGCGCGCTGATGGCCCACTTCGGCAGCCTCGACGCGATCTACGAGCGCCTCGATGAAATCGCGTGGCTTAAGATCCGGGGCGCAAAGACCCTGGGCGCGAAGCTCAGGCAACATGAGCCGGCAGCGCGCCTGGCCCGCCGCCTGACCGGTCTGCACACGGAAGTGCCGATGCTGGCCGAAATCGGGGAACTGGATCGCAGGAGCGGCGACCGCGACGCGCTCGACGCGCTGCTCGACAGCCTGGGCTTCGGCCGGCCGCTGCGCGAGCGGCTGCACCGCCTGGGCGGGTCCTGACCGGGCCCGCAGGCCCGGCCGTGGACCGGCACGGCTTCAATCAGCCTTCGGCGTCCGGCTCGCCCTGTTCCGGCTGCTGCTGTTGCTGCTGTTCTTGCTGGCGATTGAGCTGCTCGAGCACTTCCTGACCGACGACCTGGACCGAAGCGTTGTCGACGTCGATGTTCATGATGGGCACATCGGGCAACTCCCCTTCGACGCCGCCGGCGGCGTTGACGTGGCGCCAGTGGCTGACGGCGAAGAAATAGAGTTCCCGGCCGTCCATCACGCCGAAAGTGGGCATGTCGAAGGATTCGAGCGCGGCCGCCAGCGGGGCAACCGCCGTAACCCCGAGCCCGTCCTTGCCCAGCTTCAGGCGAACGACGCGCTGGGGCGTGATCGCGTTCTGGATCGCGATCAGGTGATCGTTCCACCAGAACAGTCCATCGATACCGCCGGCGTTGAAAGTCTCCGGAACCGCCAGCTGCCAGGCCTGCTGGCCGCCGGTGGCATCGATCACGAAGATGCCCAGCGCGTAGTCGGCGACGTAGAGCAGGCTGCCATCTTCGTTGAGGGCCATGCCGCGCAGGCTGGTAAAGCCGGGGTGCCCGAAATAAGGCTTGAGTTCATCGGCATCGGGTTCGAGCCGGTAGATGACCGGCGCCTGGGTATCGGCAGCGAAGACCGTGCCGTCTCCGGCAACGACCAGCGACCCGATCAGGTTGCGACCGCCACCGCTGCTGAGCGGGAATTCGCGCTGGAGTTCGCCGGTCTCGAGATCCAGGCGCAGCAGCGCGCTGCGAACGCCGTCTTCCCGCGCGTTGCCCCGGAAATAAGGCACGTTGCCTGATGCTACCCACAGGTACCCTCGTTCGGCGTCGACCGCGAGGTCGAATACGCCCTGGAGTTGCGGCAGGTCTTCGGCGGAAACCAGGGTTTCCCACTCCTCTCCGTCGCTGCTCGACAGGATCAGGCCGTCGCGCACGGTGCCCACGAGCACCCGGTCGGCGCTCTCGTCGAACGCCATCGCTTCCGGCATCGCGTACTCGCTGTCCAGGCGCGACCACGTGCTGACGTCGCCGAACGGCTCACCGGCTTCGGCCATCAGGCCGGTTAGATGGTCGTAGAGCTCGTGATTGCGCATCGGTTCAACGGCATCGATGGAATCCCAGTCCTCGGACAGGCCCTGGCGCTGCATCTTGAGCATGATGTCGTAGGCCTTGCTGAGATTGCCGAGCCGCGCGTGGCCCTCGACCAGGTGCCGCATGAAATCCTGGTTGTAGGGGCGCAGCTTGTGGAGCTCTTCGGTTGCCTTTACCCAGCCCTCGATATCCTGTTGCTGGTAGGCGCTGGCGGCCCTGTCGAACCAGTGACTGAACTGCTGGCCGGGTGATGGCGGTTGCTGGGAGGATTCCGGGCGGGTCGGCGCGGACTGGTCCTTCTGTTCCTGGTCCGCATCCGGGGCCGACTGTGCCGCCGCGGTGGCGGAGAGCAGCAAGACGATGGCCAGGCTGAAGACCGGTGCGATAATGCGCATAATCCGTTTTCCTGTTGGTTTGAATATTCGCTGGAGATGGGACTGTAGACGGCCGCAATCGTTCAGGCACGATCTCCGGTGATCCCCCGAAGGACCCGAAAGCATGGACCGCACGAGCAAAAACGACACTCTATTGTACGCCGGACGCTACCTCCAGCTGGTGGACCGTGGCGGCTGGGAACTGGTGTCGCGCCGGCACCGCGTTGCCGTGCTGGTCGCCTGGACCCCGGAGGACGAAATTCTGCTGGTGGAGCAATTCCGCGTGCCGCTGGCCCAACGCACGCTCGAATTGCCGGCAGGCCTGGTCGGTGATGAGCCCGGACGGGAATCCGAAGCGCTGCTCGAAGCCGCTCGCCGCGAACTCGAGGAGGAAACAGGCTGGCGCGCTGGCCACGTGGCCGAGATCATGCCCTGCCCGACTTCGGCCGGCATGACCGACGAAATGGCCGTGTTCGTGCGCGCGACCGACCTGGTTCGGACGGGCGACGGCGGCGGCGACGCCAGCGAAGACATCGTCGTCCATGCGGTCGGCCGGGACCGGATCGACGACTGGCTGGCCGAGCGGCATGCCCGTGGCTTCGCCATTGATCCGAAGATCTACACCGCGCTGTACTGGTCGCGCGCCGGGAGCTGAGCGCTCAGAGCATCCAGCGGCCTGCGGCGGTCGCGATGCCCATCAACGCGGCAACGGCGATGACGAGCCAGGTCAGGCTGGTTCCCCAGAAACGCCCTGGAGAGTATCCCGACCGCCGATTGAGCCCGGCGAAACCGTGGATCGTACGCCCCAGCAGCAGGACCAGGCCCAGCAGGTGGACGGCCCACACCGGCGCGGCGGTGCCGGCCTCGACCATCGCAACCAGCAGCAGGGCCAGCGGCACGTACTCGGCGAAGTTGGCGTGCGCCCGCACGGCCCGGTTGAGCTCCTCGTGTCCGCCGCTGCCCAGGCCGACCTGGAGGCTGCGGCGCAAGCGCACCACACGAAAGGCCAGCGCCAGGAACATCAGACCGAGTAGCCCGGCGTAGAACATGGTGATCGTGAGGCTCATCGCGAGTCCCTCCTCGAAACATCGGACGGGCAGTATAGTGCCGAT
>JAASTB010000096.1 GCA_021767625.1 Wenzhouxiangella sp. | reverse complement strand
CGATCGTCGATCTTGCGCCAGGCCGCAAGGATCAAGGGCTGTTCAAGCGGCCGTTCGGGGCGCTGCTCCGGCGCGATTTCGTGAACCGGCCAGCTGTACTGCGCCAGGCGCAAGGTGGGGTTGAGGGCGATCCGCGCGGCCAGAAGGTTCCCTTCGGTGTCGCAGGTAACCGCGCCGGGGTTGGCTTCGGCCAGCCGCACGCAGGTCTCGAGAAACTCCCAGTGGGCCAACTCCAGCGCAAAGGGCGGCAGGTCGTCGGGCTGTCGCTCCTCCAGGAAGCGTACGAATTCCCGCCCGATCTCGGTGAACATCGGGGTGGTCGAGCGATGATCGACCATGAACTCGCGAATCAGCGACTGCCAGCGCTCCCGGTCGACCAGCTTGTAGAGCACCGGGAAGTTCTTCGAAAACAGGTTGTTGAGGTTGCCGAAGAACAAGCGGCGGTAAATCGCGAGCCGTCGCTCCTCGAGGCCCTCGGGCGCCGCCACGCGGTCCGGATCACGGAGATGGCCCGCGAACTGCCGCTGCAGGGCCAGCAGGCTCTCAGGAGGCGAATTGCCGTCGCGTTGCGGGGGCATGGTCGTCCTGGAGTCGGCGGATCTGCGAGACCTCGGACAGCAACTCTTCCACAGGCGGGAAATTGAAGTCGCGCTCGAGCAGGGTCGGAACGGCGCCCAGTCGCCGGTAGGCCTCGGCCAGGAGCCGCCAGACCGGCTCGATCACCGGTGCGCCGTGCGTGTCGATGATCAGGTCTTCGGCTTCGTTGTGGTGGCCGGCGACGTGGATGTAGGCGACGCGCTCGGCGGGCAGGCCGGCGAGAAATTCGTGGGGGTCGTAGCCGTGGTTGACGCTGTTGACGTAGATGTTGTTGACGTCGAGCAGCAGCCGGCAGTCGGCCTGTTCGAGCACGGCGTTGATGAACTCCAGTTCGCTCATCTCGGCGCCCATCGTCGCGTAGTAGGAAATGTTCTCGACCGCGATCCGGCGCCCGACGATGTCCTGGGTCTGGCGAATGCGCGAGGCGACCCATTCGACGGCTTCCCCGGTGAACGGGATGGGCATCAGGTCGTAGAGGTGACCATGCTCCGAACAATAGCTCAGGTGTTCGGAGTAGCCGCGGATGCCGTGCCGGTCCAGGAAGCGGCGGACGCGTTCGAGAAAGCCGCGGTCGAGCGGTTCGGGGGCGCCGAGCGACAGCGACAGGCCGTGACAGACGAAGGGGAAACGCTCGGTGTATTCGGCGAAGCGGCGGCCGAGGCGGCCGCCGACGCCGATCCAGTTTTCCGGGGCGACTTCCATGAAGCCGACCTCCGAGAGGTCGGCTTCACGAAGCGGTTCGAGCAGGCCTCGTCTCAGGCCCAGCCCGGCCCCGCTAAGCTCGAATGTCGATGCTTGCGGCATCGGTCAGTCGATTCAGGCGCTGCCGCAGGATCCCTCACCGCAGGATCCCTCACCGCAACTGCCTTCCTCGCCCTTGTCGTCATCGTGCTCGTCGTCGCTGTCTCCTTCTCCACAGCTGCCTTCGCCGCAGCTGCCTTCTTCGTCCTTGTCCTTGTCTTCGCCGCAGTTGCCTTCACCGCACTTGCCTTCCTCGTCCTTGTGGTCGTCGGCGGAGACCTGGAAGCCGGCCGGCAGGTCCTCGGCCTGGAAGGGATCGATGCTGGCGTCCTGTGAAGCCAGGGCGCTCAGGGAAAAGGAAGCGGCGGCAACGGTGCTGATGGCGGTCAAAAGATATTTCTTGTCGGACATGACTGGTTCCTCCACGGATGGGAATTGACAGGGAACACCGAAACTTGATGTTCGTCAACACTCTAGCACTTGATCGTTAAATATTCGCTAGGCACAGAAACCGATCGAGCTCAGCCGCCGGCGGGCTGTGTTTGTTCGAAATGATGTCCCTTCTGCCGCCATCGGCACAGGTCGTAGACCGGGCACTGCCCGCACAGCGGTTTGCGGGCCTTGCAGGTGTAGCGCCCGTGCAGGATCAGCCAGTGGTGGGCATCCTTCAGGTAGGCTTGCGGGACGCGCTTGAGCAGGGCCTTCTCCACCGCCAGGGGCGTCTTGCCCGGCGCCAGCCCGGTGCGGTTGGCGACCCGGAAGATGTGGGTGTCGACGGCCATCGTGGGCTGGCCGAAGGCGGTGTTGAGCACTACGTTGGCGGTCTTGCGGCCCACGCCGGCAAGTGCCTCGAGTTCGGCCCGGCTGTCCGGGACGATCCCATCGTGTTTGTCCACAAGGTCGCGGCAGGTCTTGATGATGTTCTTCGCCTTGGAATTGAAAAGGCCGATGGTCTTGATGTAGTCCTTCAGGCCGTCCTCGCCCAGCCGGAGAATCTCCTGCGGCGTATTGGCTGCCGGAAACAGGCGCCGGGTGGCCTTGTTGACGCCGACGTCGGTGGCCTGGGCCGAGAGGATCACGGCCACCAGCAGCTCGAAAGGCGTGTCGTACTCCAGTTCGGTGGTCGGGTGCGGGTCGAGCTCCCGCAGCCGGCGAAAGAATTCCTCGCGATCGGTCTTGTTCATGGCGTGGTCGGGTCGGCGGTCGATGGGGCAGGGCGGGATTCTACGCCGGCTTGCCGCGTCCGGTTGATCAGGTGCTGCCGGGCGGCCACGAGCAGGCCGAGGCCGATGAAGGCGCCGGGCGGCAGGACGGCGAGGAGCAGGCCCTGTTCGAAGGGGAGAACCGGGATGGACCAGCCCGCGGCCGTTTCGCCGAACAGCATTTCCGCGCCATCCAGCAAGGTGCCGCGACCGATCATCTCGCGGCCGGCGCCGAGCACCACCAGGACGGCGGCGAAACCAGTGCCCTGGGCCAGGGCGTCCACGAGACTGGAGCCGACCGACTGCCTCGAAGCAAAGGATTCGGCCCGGGCCAGGATGGTGCAGTTGGTGACGATCAGCGGCACGAAGATCCCCAGGCTGCGGCTGAGCTCATGCAACCAGGCCTGCATCGACAGGTCGATGGCGGTGACCGTCGAGGCGATGATCAGCACGAAGGCCGGGATGCGGGTTTCCGGCCGCCAGGTGTGGCGCAGCGCAGAGACCAACACGCTGCTGGCAACCAGCACGATCAGCGTCGCCAGTCCCAGCCCAAGGCCGTTGACGGCCGTGTTGGAAACCGCCAGCAATGGACACAGGCCGAGCAGTTGCACCAGGCCGGGGTTGTTGTCCCATAGCCCGTCGCGCCAGATCCGATTCATGTCAGTCATTCCGCTCCGGTGGTCACTTGGCCTGGGTTTCCCTGAGCAACACGTCTCCTCGCGACTCGAACGTTAGCAGGACGCGCTTGATGGCGTCGACTACGGCCGCCGAGCTTATGGTGGCGCTGGTGACGGTGTCGAAAGCGCCGCCCCGTCGGTCGGGCGCCCACTCTTCGGCAGGCGGGCGGCCCAGGGACCTGCCGTCGAACTGGGCCAGCCAGTCACTCTTGTCGCGCTCGATCCGGTCGCCCAGGCCGGGTGTCTCCCTGTGCTCGAGGATGCGTGAGCCGAGCACGACGCCTTCGGCGCTTACGGCGACCAGCAGCCTGATATCGCCGCTGTAGCCGTTCGCTGTCACGATGTCGAACACGAGCGCCGTCGCATTTCCCGACAGCCGGGCGGTGTAAGTCGTTGCTTCCTCGAGACCGCGGATTTCGATTGGTGCTTCCGTGTCGAGCAAATCGTTGTCGTAGCTGCCCGCCGGCAGCATGGCTGAGACCGCCCGCAGGGCGTGATCGCGGCGCTCGTCTGTGATGCGTTCCTCGGTCAGGGCGTTCAGGCCGGCCAGCAACAGCGCCGCGACCAGTCCGAGCCCGGCGAAGACGGCCAGCGCCAGTGCAAGGGTATTGCTCTCCTTCATGAAATGCACACATCGAAAGACACCCTGCCGATTCTAAGGGAGCCTTCGCTAATGCGGATGTGCGCTGCACCATTAGAACTTGCGAATTTATTGATCTGCGTCACCGGGTTTGAAATGGCTGGATTCTAGACTTCCCGACGAGAGTTGTATGGGTTCAGGTACCTGTTCGGCAGGATTTCCGGCCGTCGAGGTGTTATCGAGCCGGGGCATCAGCATTTTTGCCATCCGGCGCTTAGGAGGGTTTTCAATGTTCAATTCCAGGTTCTCGGCCGTGATTCTGGCGACCGCTGTCGCGGGCGCCTTGTCGCCGGCGACAGCGTTTTCGCAGGCGGGCGATTCGATCAACCGCGACATCAACCAGAACATCACGCTGGATGCAGGGCTTCTCGAAATCGACGGAGTCCAGCATTCTCCGGAAGCCGAGCACGTCTTCGTCAAATACCTGAGGGAATATGTGCCCGCACAGGCATCCGACGGCACGGCAAGCAGCGTGCCCTATACGACCGACGACGAAGCGGTCACCGTCAAGACCCGCACGGTGGCAAAGCCGGTGGTCAGCGCCTTCCTCTACGGCGCGGTGGCCGGTGCGGAGCCGGTCGGCGACGAGAATGCCGGCGGATTCACCGGCAAGGGCAAGCGCGACGCCTATGCGGGCATCAGCCTGGACGACGGCCAGACCTGGAAGACGACCAACCTGTCCGAGTCCGCGGCGGAATTCGCCACTTCCGTGCCCGCCTATCCCGGGGACGTCACCAACATCGTTCACGCGGTCGCCGGCCGACATATTGCGGTAGCCTGGCAGAGTCGCTACTGCTCGTCCGGTTCGCCTGCATACACGCTCGATGACGGCACCACGCCCACGCTCGCCGCCGTCGCGACCGAGCTGGGCATCGATCCCGAGGCCGATCTGTACCTGACCGATGTGTTCGGGGTCGCCGGCTCCCAGGGGCTGGTCGACTACGGCGCCCAGGGTTACCCCACGGTCGGTGTCGTGCCGTATCACTGCCTGTGGACCGCTCGCGGCGTCCTCGTGGAAGGCGACGATCCCCGCACCAGCGAAGCGACAGAGGCCTTTCACGTGGTCTGGTACAAGCCCGAGCGCCTGACCTCCGGCCGCCGGGACGTCAACCGCGTGGAAATCGCCTTTGTTCAGGATGCAGGCGTCGTGCTGACCTGGCAGGAGGATCCCGGTGGTTTGCTGCCCGGTGCCGGGGAGGGCCCCGGCGAAGGCTGGAGCGGCGCCATCGCCAACAACCAGACCGATATCTGGTACAGCTTCCTCCCCGACGCCCACTTCGAGACCGTCGACGATGCGGGCACGGCGGTCGACCTGCCCACCTACTGGCCGGCCAACACCGAAAAGCCGAAACCCTTCGTTCCCTTTGCCGTGCCCATGCGCATGACCAACAATGCCCGCTGTACGGGCAGCGGCGACGGCACCGGCGGGGTTCCCCTCTACTGCACCGCCGATGCACTGAATTTCGGCCTCAAGAACCAGTGCGTTGACACCGTCGTGATTCCGACCGGGCAGGGCAGCGGCACCACCGAAGTCTGCGTCAGCGAGGACGGGCTGCCCAATGTTGCCAATACCGCAGCGACGCGGCCGCGTGTCTCCCTGCAAGCGCGCAAGGACGAGCTCGGCAACACCATCGGTGCTTGGGTCGTCGTGATCGCCGAGGAAAGCAAGGGACTGGGCCGCTTCTTCTTCAAGGTCGGCGAGACCGGCGTCGAGACCGCCACCCCCTGCAACGAGGGCGAAGCCGACTGCGAGACGGCCGACATCGGCAAGAACGTCTGGTACTTCTCCTTCGAAATGGGGCAGCCCCAGACCAGCGCCGATCTCAGCGATACCGGCCTGGTCAAGAACCTGGTCGCCCAGGGCAATATGCTCAACCAGCCGGAGGTCGACTGGCGCACCGGCCAGACCTTCCCGAAGATGAGCACCGTGGACATGTGGGATTTCACCGGCGTGACCAGCGGTACCGATTACAACTTTGACCTCTACCGGACCGAAATCGCCCGTCGTGGCAGCCTGCTGGTCCAGCCCCGCTCGGGTGCGGAGGCTGCCGGCAGCGACCTATTGGCCCTGCCCCTGTTCAAACAGGGTCTGATGCAGCAGGGCGGTCCGGCCGACATCATGGCCCGTCGCATCGTCGACGCCGGGGCGTCCGCCAACCCCTACGACTTCGACAACCTGGTCTGCGCGGAGCGCCTCTACATCGATGACTCGAATCCCTACTATCCCAAGGGCATCTGCAACGACCCGGCGATCAATCTCTCGGGCGTGACGCCGGAGAACTGCGCGACCGGCGGTGGCGGCGACAACGACGCCAGCGACGGTGTGTGCCCGACCATCGACGAGAGCGGCATCGCCAGCGATACCCCGGACGACCAGACCGTGTTCGACAAGATGGAAACCTGGGCGCAGTGTCCGGGGTCCCCACTTTGCGGCACCTTCCCCGAGTCGGTCGCGCTGGGCAGCAACCTGGATGACCAGAGCTGGTACAACCCGCTGGACGTCGCCAAGGGCCACCGCGGCTACATCTGGAACGACATGGTCGTGGTGATGTACGCCTGGTCACCCAACTGGAAGCGCAATACCAGCGGCAGCGATCGCTACGAGCTCTATATCCGCCGCTCCTTCGACGGCGGCCGCACCTGGACGACCACACCGGCGGACTGGGGCTCGAACGAAAGCGGTTTCGGTATCGGCACCACGACCTGCGAGTTCATGCGTGACGGCGCCACGGCTCCGGACTCGACCCAACGCTGCACCTACTATCCGCCGGGCGCTCCGGAGCAGGCGCGCAACGTCTCGCAGCTGCAGGGCTCGGAGACCGGCACGTCGACCTACAAGTTCACCATTCTCGATCCGCGCTATGCGCCGGATCCGCCCACGATGAAGACGATCGGGGTCGACGGTGACGGTGCCTACGACTACGACTCCGACGAGTTCAACCCGACGCGCTTCTTCGTGGTGTACGAAACGGGCGACAACACGACGGTAGTCGATGGCGAGGCCGAAGCGCTGGATCTGTACTTCGGACGGGCCGTTCGCTACGGCGACCACTATCAGGTGACGGCCGACGAGTACGACCTGGAGAAGACCTGCCTGCCGGGACCGACCGTCGGCGGTATCTTCTGCAACGAGTTCGAGCGCCTGACCACCGGATCCGACGTCTCGGCGGAAGAATCCAGCCTGACGATGAGCCCGGCCGGCGATACGCTTTACTCCACCTGGGCCCAGTTCACGACTGCCGAAGTGACGTATCCCGATCCGCTGTCGGATGCCAGCTATGCCCGAGTCTGGTACACGGACGAGAACTTCGACTGGTTCTGGGAGCCGACCGATCCGGTCGACGATCCGGTGATGGGCGACCCGCCGCCTCCGACGGACCTGATCTTCTCGGACCGCTTCGAGCTGCTCAACAGCCAGTTCTGAACTTCGACTCAAATGGGGAAAAGGGGCGCGTGGCGGCATTCGTCGCGCGCCCCGATTCTTTCCAGTCCTGCCTTGCGATGTCTCCTGTGGCCTTCCTCGCGCCATCTGCGAGGATATCGAGGAGGTTCCCGAGTACGTTCTGTGAGGCAGGCCGCGATCAAACGGTGACTAGCTGCTAGGGCACTAGTGACCGTAGGTCCGTGGCCGCGTGAGCCGATCGATCAGCGGGGTGGCCATGTTCATCAGCAGTACGGCAAAGGCGACGCCGTCGGGGTAGCCACCCCAGCGGCGGATGACCAATGTGACTACGGCGACGCCGGCGCCGAACAGGATTTTGCCCCTGGGCGTGCTGCAGCCGCTGACCGGGTCGGTGGCGATGAAGAAGGCGGCGAGCACCAGCGCGCCCGAAAAAACATGTTGCAGCGGCGAAGGGTTAGTGTCGGGG
>JAASTB010000095.1 GCA_021767625.1 Wenzhouxiangella sp. | reverse complement strand
GTCTGGGCGGCGGCCTGCGGATGCGCAAGCAGCAGTGCCGGCGCCAGGGCCAGCAGGAGGGTGGTCCTGATCATCGTTTCTCCCGGTGGGGGCTTACTTGAAGTGCGACTTGAAGTAGTTGAACGAGTTCTGGAGGGCGTCCCAGGTGTATTCCGCCTCGCGCTTGAGCTTCGACCACTGCAGTTCACCGGCCGAACGCAACTCGTCGAGCTTGTTGGCAAGGTCCTTGCGGCGGCTGCGCATCTCGGCCAGCTTCTCGTGGTATTCCTCGCGGGCCCTCGAGCCGGCCTCCTCGGCGCGCTCTTCGTACTCGTCGATCTTGTCGTCGAGTTCGTCCAGGCGCGATTTCAGGCGCTCGATGAAATCCTTTCGCTCTTCGCTGCTCATGACGGCCTCCCGTGCGTTGCGTCCAACAGGCGTTGAAAAAGTCTACGACAGTTGCCCGCGGCGGACCAGCCCGGCGATAGCGGCATCAGGCCAGCCAGGCGAACAGGCCCAGCAGCCTCCAGACGGCAATCAGGGCGACGAGTCGGCGGGCGGTCAGTCGGGATTGGTTTTCGGGAATCAGCATGGCGTTTCTCTCTTGTTCCGTGCCTCGGGAAAATAGGTTGCAAAACGAAACTCGATTACAGGCTACGCCGATTAGTTGCATTTTGCAACCCAATCCCGCAGACTGGCCCCATGAGCAAAGCCAACCCCTGTCACGGCAACTGCCCCATCGCCCGCGTGACCGCGCTGCTTGGCGACGGCTGGAGCCTGATGATCATCCGCGAGGCCTTCCTGGGCAGCGGCAAGTTCAACGAGTTCGAGAAACGCCTGGGCATCGCACGCAATATCCTGACCAACCGCCTGCGCAAGCTGGTCGAGGCCGGGCTGCTCGAGCGCAAGGCCTCGGAAACCGACCGGCGCGTGGTCGAATACCGGCTGACGCGATCGGGCCGCGCGCTTTCCCCGGTGCTGATCGCCCTGTCGCAGTGGTCCGAGCAGCACCTGAGCGACTGCTCTCACTCGGTGCGCTACGTCGAACGCGCCACCGGCGAGGAGATCCAGCGAATCAAGGTGCTGAGCGCCGACGGGCGCGAGCTCGACGCCGGCGAACTGGCCATGCTGCCCGGCCCGGACGCCGACCCGGCGCTCAAGGCCCGCCTGGTGGCGGCGATGGAACAAGCCGGGCGCGAGGCGGCCCATGCGGCGCCGTGATCCAGGCCGGCCATTCGACCTCGCGGCGGCCTGAGCATGGCCGCGCCTTCCCAGAAGCGCTTCCCGTGGCGCCGGGTGCTGTTGTTGCTGATCGTCCTGGGAGCGGCGCTGGTGTTCTGGCCCCGGCTACCTGAGCGCCCGGACGCCGATCGGTCGCAAGCGCTGCCCGCCGAGGCCGCGCGCGAAACGCGCCTGGGGCGCTCGCTGGGCGAGCAGATCAGCGACCATCCGGGCGAGAGCGGCATCCACCCGCTCTACGACCCGCTGGACGCCTTCGCCGCCCGCTACCTGCTGGCCCACTCGGCCGAACGCACGCTGGACGTGCAGTACTACATCTGGGGCGACGACCTGACCGGCACGCTGATGCTGCACGCGCTGCTGCAGGCGGCCGATCGCGGCGTGCGCGTTCGCCTGCTGCTCGACGACAACGGCGTCGAAGGCCTGGATCAGACGCTGCTCGCCCTGGCCCGGCACGAGCGCATCGAGGTCCGGTTGTTCAACCCGCTGGCCCTGCGCTGGCCGCGCTGGGTGAACTACTTCACCGATTTCCGCCGCATCAACCGGCGCATGCACAACAAGGCCTTCACCGCCGACAACCGCGCCACCATCGTGGGCGGACGCAACGTCGCCGACGAGTACTTCGCCGCCGGCACCGGCCTGCTGTTCGCCGATGTCGACGTGCTCGCCGTCGGCCAGGTCGTGGGCGAGGTCTCCGACGACTTCGACCGCTACTGGAACAGCGAATCGGCCTGGCCGGTCGAGGCCCTGGTCGAGCCGGCCGACGGGGATCCCGTCGCCGGGCTGCGCCGGACCGCCGCCCGCATCGAACACGACGAGGCGGCGAGCGCCTACCTGGACAACTTCGAGCATTCGCGCTTCATCGAGCGCTTTCTCGACGGCCGGCTGGAGATGATCTGGGGCCCGGCCGAACTGCTCAGCGACGACCCGCACAAGATCCTCGACAAGCCCGGCCCCAAGGGCCTGCTGGGCGACCAGTTGAGAGAGACCGTCGGCCTGCCCAGGGAGCGGATGTACGTGGTCTCGCCCTATTTCGTGCCGACGCGCACCGGCGCGAAGCTGTTCACCGAGCTGGCGCGAAGCGGCGTGGAAGTGGTGGTGCTGACCAACTCGCTGGAAGCCACGGACGTCGCCGCCGTGCATTCGGGCTACAGCCGCTACCGCAAGCGCCTGCTGAAGGCGGGCGTGAAGCTGTTCGAGATGCAGCGCCTTTCGGGCCAGGAACGGATGCGCGGCACCGGCCCGCTGGGCAGCTCCGGCTCGAGCCTGCACGCCAAGACCTTCGCGGTCGACGGCGAGCGCGTGTTCGTGGGTTCGTTCAATTTCGACCCGCGCTCGGCGCGGCTCAACACCGAGATGGGCCTGTTGATCGACAGCCCGGAACTGGCCGCCGAGCTGGAGGAGACCTTCGCGGTGGACGTGCCCGAGCGCGCCTACTCGGTGCACCTCGACGACCACGGCGGGCTCTACTGGATCGAGCGTACCGAGTCGGGCACGCTGCGCCACGAGCACGAACCGCACACCAGTGTTTGGAAACGCATGGGCGTGGCGATCCTGGCAAGACTGCCGATCGTCTGGCTCTTGTAGGGACCCGGCTCAGCCTCGCCGGTGCAGCTGGTAGGCGCCGAAGGCGAGGTCGGATTCGCTGATGCCCAGGCGCTCGAGTCTTTCGGCACTAAGGGCCGGGGGCGCCACGGGCGGCAGGTAAAGGGTGGACACCTGGCTGAAGCGCGCCTCGTGCAGTCGATTCAGCGACACCTGTTCCATGCGCGGCTCATCGAGCGGAAAGACCGCGGCTTCGTAGACGGTGACCGGGTGGTCGGCCGGGTAGTCGGCCGCCAGCACCTCGGCGAGCACCTTCACCCACTTCGGATCGTACTCGAAGGCATCGCGGCCGAGATCACCCAGGGTGACCGGCTGCCAAAGGATCAGCGCGGCGGTGGGGTCGAAGCGGCGGGCGTGGAGCAGGAAATCGGTAGCCTCGAAACTCTGGCAGCCATGCAGGGCCGGGTCGAGACCCAGGTCGGCGAAAAGGCAGTCCTCGGCCGAGATGCCGGGATACATCACGGCCCGGTGGCCGGCCGCGCGCGCCAGCCGGATCGCTTCATGCGCCGGCCAGACGAATACGCCGGGGTGGCCGTAGAAAGCGGCGCAGACGTGGGCGCCGTCATCCATCGGTGCGAGGATGCGCCGCACCATCTCGGCATAGCTGTCGTCGCGCTGCCGGCCGACGGCATAGGCGTCCTGGAGCGATTCGACCCGCGCGTTGAGCTCACGCAGGCGATCGAGGGTGAGACCGTCGACCACGGTGAATACACGGTCGGCGGCCCGCAGCAGGTGCTGCGCCTCGCGGGTGAGATGGCCGCCCGGGCGGATGCCGGTGCCGACAACGCTCAGGCGGCCGGCCGCCATCAAAGAATGACGAACTGAAGCTTGTTGTGGTCGATTCCCGCCTCGTCAGCGAGCTTTTCCTTGTCCCCGGACAGAATCAGCTTCTGGTGATCTTCCGGCACGCCGAATTCGGTCATGACGCCTTTCGGATCCTTCTTGAATCGCTCCAGCGTCTCGGGGTCTTCGGCGAGGCTCGATAGCAGCTTGTGCGTGTTGTCGGACATGTTTACCTTCCCTTGCGTGGTTTTCCAGAAATGACCGTCGAGCCGTTCAGTTCGACGGATCCAGCCAATCGGGTGCCGCCAGGCCGAAGCAGCGCTGGAGCATGTCTTCGGCCGACTGCAGCGCGCCCTCGCTCCAGCCCTGGGCCGTGCTGTAGCTCTCGCCGCAGACGTGCAGCGCCAGGCCGGTCACGGGCGCGCACATGGCGTCGGTGACCTCCCAGCTCTTCCAGCCGGGCATCCAGCTGTGCCAGCCGCCGCCGTAAGGCCACAGGCTCCAGTCGATAAAGCAGCCGGCGGTGGGCTGCGGCACGTCGACGCCGTGCATCTCGGACAATTCGCGGCGGATCTCGGTGAGCGCGACGTCGCTGAGATCGCTCTCGATCTTGAGGCCCCGGCCGCTGTCGGGCGTCAGCGCCCGCCAGAAGCTCACCGCATCGGTGTCGGCGTAACTGGCCAGCATCAGCGCCTCGCCGGAGCCCTTGTCCACGCCCAGGTAGTAGCACTGGCGCATGGGCAGGTCGGTATGCGAGACGCCGTAGGTGCCGTCCGCGATCTTGCCGGGACCATCGGGCACGTCGCGCCACCAGGGCTTGTCGAAGGTCAGGAAGATCTTGCAGGCGGGCACACCCTCGACCGAGTTGACGCGGGCGGCCAGTTCGCCTTCGCGCAGGGCGGGGCTGGCCTCGATGAGCTTCGTCAGGGGGAGGCGCGGAATGGCGAGAACGACGCGGTCCGATTCGAGCTCGCGCTCGGCCCCGTCGGCCCGGACCGACAGTCGCATTCGATCCCCGGCCGTCTCGATGCGTTGAACCACGTGCTCTCGATGAATCGTGGCGCCGGCGGCCTCGACGGCTTCGGCAAGGGCCTCGGGCATGTGTTGGTAGCCGTGGGTCAGCCGGTACCACTTGCCGCTCTGCTCGATCACGATCGAGACCATGGCATCGAAGGCGTTCCAGTTCGACAGCATCTCGTAGGTGCTGATCATGCCGCGAAGCGCAAGCCAGGCTTCGTTGCTGATCACGCGCGAAAGCAGGTTCCAGAACCCCCAGCGCCATAGCGGGCGGCCGTCGAACTCGTGCTTCTTGAGATAGTCGAGAGTCTCCTCGCGCGAGCCCTTCGGGTTCCGGGGCCAGAGCTCCTTGATACCGGGCGCGATGCGCGTGCAGGCCAGGTCGAGCAGCTGGTAATAGCTCAGGCCCTGTTCGTCGGGCGCCAGGTTGTAGGGCTGGACCTTCGGGTCGGAGAACTCGGCGACCTTGAAGCGCGTGGCGCGCAGCCAGGCGAAGTCCGGTTGCGGCTGGACGGTTTCCTTCGGCAGTTGGAGGACCCGGCTGCACAGCCCGTAGACCAACGGCTGTTGGTCGTTGAAGAACATGCCGCCCAGCTCCGCGGGCAGGGTGCTGTCGGGGTGCATCCTGAGCGACCACAGCCGTCCTCCGATTCGGTCCGTGGCTTCAAGGACGGTCAGCCCGGCCGGGTCGTGGCCGGCCTCGATCAGGCGCCAGGCCGAATACAGGCCGGAAACGCCGGCGCCAACGATGGTGATCCTTTCGTTCTTCATGCTTCGTGCCTGTTGGGAACGCGGGAGGGGCCGTGCCGGAAGGGCGTGGCCTTGTCGGGATCGAACAGCACGGCGCGGTTTCGGCCGGCCTGCTTGGCCTGGTAGAGCGCCTGGTCGGCCATGCGCAGAATATCGCTGACCGCGCACTTCGGCGAGATGCTCGAGACGACGCCGATACTGGTCGTAACCGGCATCTCCACGCCGTCGAAGAGGAAGGGTTCGGCGGCCACCCGGTCGATGACGCGGCGGGCCACCTGCAGGCCGGTGCGGTCGGTCTGGTCGGACAGGACGATGACGAACTCGTCGCCGCCGAGCCGGCACATCACGTCGCCCTCGCGAAGCACGCGCTGGCAACGGCGCACCAGCTCGCGAAGCACCATGTCGCCGGCGGCATGACCGTACTCGTCGTTGGTTTCCTTGAAATTGTCGAGATCGAGAATCAGCACCGCCCGGTCGAAGGAATCGGAAGACGGCCCTGGCATCACGCTCTCCAGATAGGTCTGCAGGAAACGTCGGTTGTAGGCCTCGGTCAGGGGGTCGAGGTTGGCCAGTCGAGCGGCCTTGTGTTGTTCTTCCAGGGCGCGGGCGTGGCGCGCGTACAGTTGTCGCACGCGCCAGGTCAGACCCAGGGCAAGAATGGTCGCTTCGGCAACGGCACCGAAATAGATCATGTACTCGAGCACGTCCACGCGTGGAAGCAAGCCGAGCGACATGAAGACTCGCGAGAAGCCGCTGAGGAGAAACAGGCTCCAGGCGGCCAGGAAGATGTAGCCCTCGGTGGCGCCCTTACGGCCCACCATGAACGCAGCAACCAGCAAAAGCACCTGGTAGATCAGCTGCGTGGGCTGGATCAGGGTCGCGACGAACAGGAAGTGATCGATCGGAACCAGGACAAAGGCGAGAGCGAAGACACCCAGGATCACCAGTGTTGCCCGGATCAGCCAGGTCGTCTTCGGAATGTATCGCGGCGCATTGGTGAAGGCCAGGAAGAACAAGCCGATGGTGATCAACGTCGCGTCGGAGAACAGCATGTAGAGGCGAGCGACGTGAGGCTGAAGGGCATCGGGCAACAGATAGGTCTGCAGCAAGCCCGAGTCGATGCCGAGCAGCAGCACCATGCTGAGCATCGCCATGACGTAGTACAGGTGGCCTCTCTGGCGGAGGTTTACGTACAGCACGAGGTTGTAGAAGATCAGCGCCAGCAGCACCCCGCACAACAGTCCGAACAGCACGAATCCGTTCAACTTGGCATCGGTGAAGGACTGCCGGTCCTGCACCCATAGCTCCAGCGGTTGAAGCGAAGCCTGGAGCGTGTTGACGTAAACGAGGAGGGTCTGGGTCTGGCCCGGCGGGACGGTGAAGTCGACGGCATACTGCCGGCCGACCGTCTCTGCCGTAACCGCTTCGCTGAAGGCCGCCCCCACCTGGCGCAGGGAACCCCCTCGCTCGGGGATGTAGACATCGAAGTCGACGAAGAAACGGCGCGCAACGCGAAGCACGTAGCGACCCTCCGAGTCCCGCGGCGCCGAAAACCTGATCTTGAGCCACAGGGGCGGCGCGGTCTCTTCGAAATCGCTAGAGTAAGGCTCGAAACCGGCATCGCTGCGGATCAGCGCCTCGGGCCGGAGTCGCTTGTCGGGATCGAATTGCACGGCCGCCGACTGCTTGATGTCGCCGACGGTGCCCTGGGCGGGCAGCTGGACCAGCTCGGCTCGATACTGGGCGAACAGCGGCAGGCTGGTCGCGCACAATACGAAAGCGAGCGCCAGCCACGCGAGCCTTCGACACCCGGCGCGGCCGCTCACGATCGAGCCTCCCAGCATTGGCGGCGGGCGCCTTTGAGCATCTGCGGCATGTTCCCTCGAACCCTTTGGCGCAAAGAGTAAACGCCAAGGGCGGGCAAGTCCACTTGCCGGCCGCCTCCACGCGGACGCCGGCGGTCCTTCAGCGGCGATCCAGCCGGTCGATGCGCAGGCGCTCGCGCGCGTCGAACAGCCGCCGGCTGCCCATCGACACGGCAACGATCGTGCCGAAACCGGTGCCAGCGCTGATCGTGAACATGATCAGGATCTGGTACTCGACGGCCACCGCGGGCGGGCTGCCGGCCAGGATCTGGCCGGTCATCATGCCCGGCAGGCTGACCAGCCCGGCGGCGGCCATGGCATTGATGATGGGAATCATGCCCGAGCGCATGGCGTTGCGGCGGATCTCGCCGACGGCGACCTGCCAGGTCTGGCCCATCATCAGGCGGTGTTCGATGACGGCCCGCTCGCGCCAGGCCGATTCGGTCAGGCGATCGAGGCCGAGCGCGATGCCGTTCATGGTGTTGCCCAGCAGCATGCCGAGCAGGGGAATGGCGTACTGCGGCGAGTACCAGGGATCGGGGCCGATCACGACGATCAG
>JAASTB010000094.1 GCA_021767625.1 Wenzhouxiangella sp. | reverse complement strand
TCCCCGGGCACGTACTCCATGGCGAAGTAGGGATAGCCGTCGGGGTTGGTGCCGGCCTCGAAGATCTGGGCGATGGCGGGATGGTTCATCTGCGCCATGGCCTGGCGCTCGACCAGGAAGCGCACCTCGCTGGTCGCGCTGCGGATCTTCTGCTGGATCAGCTTGACCGCGACCATGCGCTCGACCGGCTCGAGCTGCTGGGCGAGAAAGACCTGGCCCATGCCGCCGCTGCCGAGTTTCTCGACGACGCGATAGCCAGGCAGCTTCAGTTCGTCGTCGGGGGTGTCGGGCCGGGCCGAGTCGTGCGCCTTTTCGTCGAGGGCGCGCGTTGCGTCGTCTTCGATCCGGGTTCGGTCGTCGTCGGGTCGATCCTGGCTCATCGCCTTGCCACCATGCCGGCGCCCCTTGTGGAAGACCAGCACGCATTATGCATCAGAACCGACTCGTGCCCCGCAAGGCGCCATCGGATGGCGCGTCAAAGATATGGCTCGGCGTGTGGATCCTGGCGCCCGGGGTGTGTCGCCCAATGGGCTTTGCAAGCGCTCGGCTTCATCCTTTAGGGTGAATGCACGGGTCGGCGCGGGCAGCGACCGATCCGGCAGGTCGGGCCCGGTTCCGGGCCTGTCCATCGACATCGCAAGGGAGGACGCAATGGACTCCGAGAATCAGAACCCATCGGTCAAGTACCAGATTCGCGAGCGGGTGCAGCCAAGCATCGCTCCGCTGACGACGGCGGTTTCGGCGGCGTTGGCGGCGGGATCGCTGCAGGCCGCGACGATTACCGTCGACACGCTCAACGGCGCCGAAGAAACGGGCGCCTGTTCCCTGCGTTCAGCGCTCTACGCGGCCTATATCGATGGCGCGACCGGCAGCTATCAATGCGCCGACGGTGAGGATGGGGAAGACACCATCGTATTCGAGTCGGGCCTGAGCGGCACCATCCAGCTCAGTAGTGCCGACGGCGGGTTCTACTTTGACGGTTCCACCCTGCTCGTCGAGTCGGAAGTGACGATCGAGGGCGACGGGCGAATCGAAGTGGCTGGAACCGGCAACGCCCCGGTCTTCTATGCCCGTTATACGGCCGCACCGTCTTTCAACAGTGCGTCCTTCAGGGTGCGTGGTCTCGAAATCACGGGCGGCGGCGGCAACCTGGGCGGCGGCATCTACAGCCGCTCGACCTATCTTGCGATCGAAAGCTCCTTCATCACGGGCAACTATGCCAGCGAGAGCGGAGCCGGGGTGTGGCACTCTCCTTACAACAGCGGCTCTCCGGACGCGGGCCTGTACATCGGGGACAACTCTTCGTTCGGCCTGAACAGTGCGAACCAGTACGGCGGTGCCGTCTATGCGCGTCAGGACGGTGACGGCAACATCGAAGTCGGAGACACGATCTTCTACGACAATTATGCCGGCTACGACGGTGGGGCCTTGTTCGCTGAATCCTCCGGCGGCGATGTCTATGCCTCAGGCGTGTATGCCGCCGGCAACGATGCGAGCTTCGGCGGGGCGTTCAATGTATCTGCCCAGGGGGGTGCCGTCGGTGTGGAGTACAGCGAATTCATAGGCAATGCCGCCAATGCCGGCTGCGGCGGCGCCGTGAGCGTGTCGGGCTCGCCGGATCAGGTAGCGGTTGGCCACTCAGTTTTCTACGGCAACACGACCGATGGTTGCGGCGGCGCGATCAATGTCTACGCGCCCACCGGCACGGCGCTTGTCGAAGTCAAGTATTCGGAGATTTCCGAGAACCAGGCATCGACGACGATCTCCGGCGGCGGCGGTGTTTACGCCAACCTGGGATCGGGCTCCACGATGGCGGTCAGCAATTCCACGATCTCGGGCAACGAGGCAAGCGCCTACGGCGGCGGGATCTACCTGAAAGGCGACACTTCGGCCGAGATCAAGTACAGCACGCTTGCTGACAACTACGCGGCTTCCGGGGGCGGCGGGCTCTACAGTACGGCCAGCAACTGCACGGTCAACGACTCCATTTTTGCCGCCAACCGGGACCAGGCCGACTACCAGAACCTGACCGGCTCGCCGTACTGCTCGGTTTCCGAGACGCTGATCAGCCACAAGTACTCCGACTACACCGACAATGGCGACAACCTAGTCGGGATCGATCCGGGGCTGGGGCCATTGCAGGACAACGGCGGCAATGCCGGCTACACGCACGCCCTGACGATCGACAGTCCGGCGGTCAACGCCGCCACTGCCGGTTCCAATGCGCCCGGCCAGGATCAGCGCGGGCCGGGGTACGATCGAGTGGCCGGTCCGGGGCTCGACATGGGGGCGTTCGAGCTTCAGAGCGGCGGGACCGACGTCATCTTCCAGGATCGCTTCGAGCAGCCCTGAGCGCCGCCGCAAGGCGCTGTCGTATTGATGTCGCATGCTAGCCTTGCGACAAGGCGGGTTTCTGTCGTCGCGTAGCGGCCCCTCGGCTGGTTCAATACGCCCCGAATCCGCTACACGACGAGACAGCACATGAACGAGCATGAAACCGGCCGCCGCGAAGACGGCGGCATGGAAAACGGCAGCGAGCGCACGATGGCCGGACTGCGCAAGGGCATCCAGGCATTCTTCGACGTCGACGACGTCACGATCGGATTCTGGGGCTCGGCGTGGTCCGGGCGGGAAGTCGTTACGGTCGAAGACCGGGTCGTATCCAGCAAGCGCAGCCTCAGATTCGTCTCCGAGCACGAATTCCTTCACGCCGGTCGGACGTACCGGCTCGTCTTCCGCGTCATCTCACTGCTGCGCGGCGAGATGCGTATCGAGCTTTACCGTGACGGACAGCTGATCGACAGCGACCAGGTCAGCAGCAACCAGCTGGGCATCGATCCGCAGACCGGGGAGTTCAGCTGGCGGCGCCTGCTGTGGAAGCTCGCGCCTTACTTCGTGATCGGTATGGTGACCGGCGCGGCGGGCGCCTTCCTGGTCGATCTGCTCACGGGGGGCTGAGATGGAGATCAACGCCGAAACCGTCCGCCACGAACGCCAGCGGCGCGGCTGGACCCAGCAGCACCTGGCCGACGCGGCCGGCTGCAGCCTGCGCACGGTGCAGCGCATCGAAAAGCAGGGCCTGGCGTCCAACGAAAGCGTCAGCGCCCTGTGCGCGGTCTTCGAGATCGAGCGCGATCGCCTGCTGGCCGGAGCCGGTCAGTCCTCGTCGAGCGGCGGCGAGCGCCGGGTTGGCCCGCTGATCGCCGCGGCGGCCGCGGCCGGCGCCGGGCTCGGCGCGGCGATCACCTGGCTGGCCATGAGCCTGGGCGGTGCCGCATGATGGGTTCGGAAAACGCAATTGCATCGGGAGATATTCGAATGGCGGCCATTCATCGGGTTTTGGGCTTCGGACTGATCGGCTGCGCCCTGGTCGTGGGCCTGCTTGCCGCCCCGGCCGTGCACGGCCACGACGACGGACCGGAGTTCATCGACTCCTTCGACACAACGCTCGAGGTTCGCGAGGGCGGCGCGCTGGCGGTGACCCACGTCATCGACGTGCATCCGCACGGCGAGGAGATTCGCCGCGGCGTGTTCTTCGAGCTGCCGGAGGATGTCGGCCCCCTGACGGACTTTTCGGCGACGCTCGGCAGAGAGCCCATCGAGCTCGAGTTCGACGACGGCGCGGTCATCGTGGCCGCCGCCGAGCCGCTGGCGACCCATCAATCCCATCGCTTTGTGCTGCGCTATCGGGCTAACGCGCCCTGGTGGCGCGAGTCCTCCGGCACGGCGCGTTTGCGCTGGGAGCCGGTGATCGAGCAGTTCGAGCTGGCCTGGCGTGATGCTGTGGTGCGCATCGCATGGGCCGAGAGCCTCGGCGAGCCGCAGTGGCCGGCCGGCGGTGAGGTCGACGGCGGGACCTGGACGCGCACGCTGCGCGGCCCGCTCCACGGCGAAGACGCCGATGCCGCCATCGAGCGCATCGAGCTGCGCGCACAGGCTTCTGAGATTGAGTCCGGGGCGCTGCGCTACTACGGCACGGACTGGCCCTGGCGGCTGCTGCTGGCGGTCGGCATCCTGGGCCTGCTGGGCTTCCTGCACACGGCCTGGCGGGCGGTCGGCCGCGATCCCGATCTGGGCACGATAGCCTCGCGCAACGCCGCGCCGGAAGGCCTTTCGCCGGCGGCGGCGCGCTTCGTCGAGCGCATGGGTTTCGACGAAACCAATTTCGTCGCCGCGCTGGTTTCCTTGCGCGTCAAGCAGGCTGTCGAGCTGACCGTCGACGAGGACAACGATCGCCTGCTGCTGGACAAGCGGCCTCGTCCTGCTTCCGATCTGTCGCCCGGCGAGCGCGCCATGATGGCGGCCTTGTTCGACGGCGAGGAGCACGTCGAATTCGGCCCCGGCGACAAGCGCGCCATGAAGGCCTCGTCCGCCCTGAAGAAGACGCTGGGCGAGGAGCACCGCGGCCGGCACTTCGTGACCAACGCTTCCCAGCGCGCCTGGGGCATCGCGCTGGGGGTGATGCTGCTCTGCTTTGCGGTCGTGGCGGTCGTGGTCCAGGCGCGCGATGCGATCACGCCCGATCCCTGGGTGATCGCCCTGGGCATTGCCGCGGCGGCGGCCGGCCTGTTTGCGCCGCTGATCTACTTCGAGTTGTTCAAGGCGCCGACGCGAGCGGGCGCCGAGGCCAAGCGCCAGATCGCGGGCCTGAAGCGCTATTTCGAAGAAGACCGTGCGCCGGTGAGCGACGCGAGGCAGTTCATTACCTTGCTGCCCTATGCCGTCGCGCTCGACTGCGAGGAAGCCTGGCGCGATCGCTTCGAAGGCGAGGACGAGTCCGGCCTGGATGCCGACACCGCCGAGGTGCTGGCCTGGTACCGCGAGTTCCAGCGCCGCCACGAGCAGATCGGCGCGATCATCCCGATCATTGCCGGGGCGACGGCGGCCAACACGGCGGCCACGGCTAGCGCCGGCGGGGCCTCGGCCGGCGGTGTGTGATCGCTTGGCTCAGTCGCGGGTTTCCGATCGCCGGGGATCGGGGACCATGGAAAGCATCAGCACCATGGCGAGGATAGCGACGGCCAGCACCGCGCTGCCGACCGCGCTCATGGCGGGCACGGACACCGGCGAGACGTTGCCGCGAATGCAGGCCGCGGCGGTGGCGGCCTGATCCAGGAAGCCCGAGTAGTCCACCGCTCCCGCGCCGCCGTTGGCCGAATCGACGACCGCATCGCCGGTTCCGCCGCTGTTGCCGGGGTGCGTCGGGCCGGCGGCATCGCCCCAGTAGTTGTTTCGGGCCGACAAGGCCGCGCCCTGTGCGAGCTCCGCGCCGGCCGTCGTGTTGCCGGTGAAGTCAGAGCAGGTCAGGCTGGCTTGCGCGCCGCTTTCGACGATGAATTGTGCTCCGGTGCCGTTGCCGTCGAACCGGGCGGTTTCGACCACGAGCTGATTGACGACCGTGGGCGCCAGCCCGACCGGGCTGCCGCTGACCTCCAGGTCCCGAAACGTGCCGAAGCCGAGCTGAGGCAGCGCGAGGCCGGTGGCGGTGTTGTTGGTCACGAAGACTTCGTTGATATTCAGGTCGACCGGGCTGGCGGCGTCGATCCGGATGCCGTCGAGGTTGGCGTCGAACTGGCTGCCGATCAGTTCGTATTGGCTGGCACCACCGTTTTGTGCGTTGGTCAGCAGCAGTCCCGCCGCGGGGTTGTCGTCGGCCTGCAGGTCGTCGAGTACGGCCGCGTTGGCGCTGACAAGAATGCCCGAGCCCTGCAGGGGTGGATTCGGCGGCATGGGCAGGCTCTGGCTTCCGACAACTCGCTGCAGGTCGGCGGCATCGGCGATGACGATGACCCCGTTGAGATTGTCGAGCGCCTCGGCGTCGTCGAGATCGACGGAGAGGGCCTGGAGCACGATGCCGGGCCCGGCGTTGTCGTATGCGAACACGCCGTCGAGCTGGGCGCTGCCGGTCGACGAGGCAACGCCGATACCGGCCAGGCCGTTGTTGACGGCCTCGAGGTTCTGCGCGAACAGGGTGCCGACGGCGCCGCCGCGCTGGGCGGGGGTCGGGAGCTCATCAAACGGCGACACCGCCTGCAATGCCAGTCCTTCGAGCCCGAAGCGGCGCGTGATTGGCGTGCAGTCGTCCGGGCCGAAGAAAATCGTCAGGCCGTTCGAGAAATTGTTGACCGCGGATGCATTGCGAACGTCGGCGTGGGTACAGGCGTAGAGCTGCGCGCCGGTGTCGTTGTTGGGTACCGAGAGGCCGTCGAGCAGCAGTTCGCCGGTGACGTAGAGTGCGACGCCGACGCCGTTGTTTCGGAGCCCCGTCAGATCGATTCCGACCAGGTTGCCGTCCACGGCCAGCGAAATGCCCGAGCCGTCGTTGGTGACGGCCTCGACGCGCGCCAGGTCGGCATCGCCCGTCACCTGCCCGACCAGGCCCGACGAGTCCGCGCCGCTCGCCCTGATGTCCTCTGCAAGCAGGTTGCCGACGATCGAAAGGCCGACGGCGGAGCTGTCGGGGGAGGTGACGGTCAGGCCGCGCAGCGTGACGTCGCCGGGGAACGGCCCCATCAGGCCGCTGTTGATTCCCGTACCGGTGCCCGGGCCGCCGGATGCGGCCGGGTCGATGTTCACGCCCGAACCGGCCGGCTGGCCGGCCGCGTCGACGGCCTGCAGCGCGATGTCGCCCGGACTGCCGGCGATGGCCGAGCCCATGGTGCCCAGGGTGACGCTTTCGGCATACAGGCCGGGGAAGATCAGCACTTCGGCGGGTGCCGGTCCGGCGTTGTCGACGGCTTCCTGGATGGTGGCGAAGCAGGGCGTGTTGCCGGCGCAGTTGAGGTTGGGGTCGGCGTGGACGGGGCTGGCCGCGAGACTGGTCGCCGCCGGCCAGGCCGAAAGTGCCAGCATGGCGGCGATGTGAATCGAGCGAATACGGGGAATGAATTCGGGCATGATGGCAGGCAATCGTGTTTCGACTACTGCTTCAATGCCGAGGCAGCCGGCAAGCGCACATCACCGCGGGATGCTCGGCGGCGATGTCTCGATCCCGGCCGGAATCACGTTAGATCAACAGAACAGACTGCGTAAAACCCACTCAATTCGAAAACGGAGCTGACATGTCGTCTTCAATTCGCAACAAGGGCTGGCTCGCCGGCCTGTTCGCGCTGGCCGGCCTGTGCTCGAACGCGAGCGCCGACACGGTCATTGTCTACGACGCCTCGAACTCGATGTGGGGCCAGATCGAGGGTGAGGCCAAGGTCACCATCGCGCGGCGTGTGCTGGGCGACCTGGTGCGCGACTGGGACGATTCCGAGCCGCTGGGCCTGGTTGCCTACGGGCATCGACGCGAGGGCGACTGCAACGACATCGAGACGGTTGTCGCCCCGGGGCCGATCGACCGCGATGCGCTGCTCGCGCAGATCGAGGCCATCTCGCCCAAGGGCAAGACGCCGCTGACCGCCGCCGTTCGCCACGCCGCCGAGGAATTGAAGTACCGCGACGCGCCGGCCAACGTGATCCTGATTTCCGACGGCATCGAGACCTGCAACGCCGATCCCTGCGCGGCGGCCAGCGAACTCAGCGAGGCGGGCATCAACTTCACCGCGCACGTCATCGGCTTCGACGTGGGCGACGCCGACCAGGCGCAGCTTTCCTGCATCGCCGAGAACACCGGCGGGCGGTTCTTCGCCGCGCGCGATGCCGAAGGCCTGCAGGCCGCGCTCGAGCAAGCCAGCGAAGCGGCCACCGAGGAAGTGCCCGAGCCCGAGGTCACCATCAGCGCGCCCGAGTCGGCCGTGGCCGGTTCGAACGTCGAGGTCAGCTGGCAGGGCGAGAAGATCCAGCCGCGCGACCTGGTCACGATCGT
>JAASTB010000093.1 GCA_021767625.1 Wenzhouxiangella sp. | reverse complement strand
CCGCGAGACGCCGACCAGGACGACTTCGGCGGCATCCAGGCGCTTGGAAATGCCGTCGTCGTGCGTCAGCGCGTAATTGGTCGCCTCCATCCGGTCCTCGTAACCCTTGCTGTCGCCCATGCCGTGCGCTTGGCCGACGCGCGGCGAGCGCGGCACGTCCAGGGCCTCTTCGAGGCGCTCCATGAAGGTCCCGAACATGTCGAAGAGGTGGCCGTCGGACTGCTCGAGGATGCCGCTGACCTCCGGGTCGACGATGGTGCTGAAGATGAGCGGACCCTCGCCCTCGTCGGCCTCGGCGGCCCGGTCGATCAGGGAGACGGCGTCGCGCGCCTTGCTCGGTGTATCGACGAAAGGCAGGCGGACCTGGCGGAATTCCACGTTGGAAAACTGGGTCATCAGGCTGTGACCGAAAGTCTCGGCCGTGATTGCCGTGCCGTCGGAGATGAAAAATACCGTTCTTCGCATAGGTTTCCAGGCGGTTACAATAAGCGGCTGATCAAACACTGCCGCTTTGGGGAGTTCGAGTGTCCGAGTATATCCTTTGGCTCGATGAGCTTGGTATGGGCGACCTGGAAAAGGTCGGTGGCAAGAACGCATCGCTGGGTGAAATGATCACCCACCTGAAGGACCTCGGGGTCAACGTCCCCGGCGGATTCGCGACCACGGCCGAGGCTTTCCGGAATTTCCTCGAACAGTCCGGCCTGGCCGGGCGCATCGGCAAGGCGCTGGACGAACTCGACGCCGACGACACCCGCGCACTGGCCAAGACCGGGGGCGAGATCCGGCAGTGGATCATGGACACCCCCCTGCCCGACGACTTGGAGCAGGCCATCCGCCAGGCCTATGCGAAGATGCAGGAACGCTACGGCGAGGACCTGGCCGTGGCGGTTCGCTCCTCGGCGACCGCCGAAGACCTGCCCGACGCCTCCTTCGCCGGCCAGCAGGAAACCTTCCTCAACGTCTGCGGCATCGAGGCGGTGCTCGAGAAGATCCACGCCGTATTCGCCAGTCTCTACAACGACCGCGCCATCGCCTACCGCGTCCACCAGGGCTTCGCGCACGCCGACGTGGCCCTGTCGGCCGGCATCCAGCTGATGGTGCGCGCCGGCTCCGGCGCCGCCGGCGTCCTGTTCACCCTCGACACCGAGTCCGGCTACCGCGACGTGGTCTTCATCACCTCCAGCTACGGCCTGGGCGAGTCGGTCGTGCAGGGGGCGGTCAATCCGGACGAGTTCTACCTGTTCAAGCCCAACCTGCGCGCCGACAAGCCGGCAGTGCTGCGCCGCACGATCGGCACCAAGGCCACACGGATGATCTACGGCGACGGTGAATCCGGCGGCGTGCACACCGAAGACACGCCGGAGGCGGAACGCCAGCGCTTCTCGATCAGCGACGCCGAGGCCACCGAACTGGCGAAGATGGCGCTGACCATCGAGGACCACTACGGCCGCCCGATGGACGTCGAATGGGGCAAGGACGGGGAAACCGGAGAACTGTTCATCCTCCAGGCCCGCCCGGAGACGGTCAAGAGCCGCGCCGGCCAGACGATGGAGCGGTTCAAGCTCGAATCCAGCGGACAGGTCCTGGCCGAAGGTCGCGCCATCGGCCAGCGCATCGGCCAGGGCAAGGCCCGGGTGATCGAATCGCTCGAGCAGATCCACGAAGTCGAGGAAGGCGACGTACTGATCACCGACATGACCGACCCCGACTGGGAGCCCGTCATGAAGCGCGCTGCGGCCATCGTCACCAACCGGGGCGGACGAACCTGCCATGCCGCCATCATCGCGCGAGAACTCGGCATCCCGGCCGTAGTCGGTTGCGGCGACGCCACCGAGCGTGTTCCGCACGCTTCCGAGGTCACGGTCTCCTGCAGTGAAGGCGATACCGGCCGCATCTACGAGGGACAGCTCGAGTTCAGCGTCAGCGAGGACTCGCTCGACGACATGCCCGAGGCGCCGCTGAAGATCATGATGAACGTCGCCAATCCGGACCGGGCCTTCGACTTCGCCCTGATCCCGAACCACGGCATCGGCCTCGCGCGCCTGGAGTTCATCATCAACCGGATGATCGGCATCCACCCGCTGGCCCTGCTCGACTACGACGGCCAGAGCGACGAGATCAAGGCCGAAATCGACCGGCGCACCGCCGGCTACGACGACCCGGTGAGCTTCTACGTCGACAAGCTGGCCGAAGGCATCGCCACGATCGCCGCGCCCTTCGGGCCCAACCCCGTCATCGTGCGCCTGTCGGACTTCAAGTCCAACGAGTACGCCAACCTGATCGGCGGCGAGCGCTACGAACCCGACGAGGAGAACCCGATGATCGGCTGGCGCGGCGCCTCACGCTACGTCGACGACAACTTCCAACCGGCGTTCGAGCTCGAATGTCGCGCCATGAAGAAAGTGCGCGAGGAAATGGGCCTGGATCACGTGTGGGCCATGGTGCCCTTCGTGCGCACCGTCGGCGAGGCAGCGGATGTCGTAGCCGTCATGGACAAGTTCGGCCTCAAGCGCGGCGAGGCGGGCCTGAAGATCATCATGATGTGCGAACTGCCGTCCAATGCGCTCAACGCCGAGGCCTTCCTGGAGCACTTCGACGGCTTCTCGATCGGCTCCAACGACATGACCCAGCTAACCCTGGGCCTCGACCGCGATTCCGGCCTGGTCGCCCATCGTTTCGACGAGCGCGATCCGGCCGTCAAGGCGACGCTGGCGATGGCCATCGAGGCCTGCCGCAAGCAGGGCAAGTACATCGGCATCTGCGGCCAGGGGCCGTCGGACTACCCTGACCTGGCCGAATGGCTGATGGACCAGGGCATCGAGAGCATGTCGCTCAACCCCGACACGGTGGTCGATACCTGGCGCAAGCTGGCGAAGCACCGCGGTTGAGATCGGTGTCGGTTCGTCTGACCTCGTCTCGAAAAAAAACCGGAACCACGGGAATCACGGCATACACGGAAAAAGAAAGCCTTTTGGCTTTTCCGTGGTTTCAGTGTATTCCGTGGTTGCAGGGTCTCAGGCCCCGCCCAGCTCGCCCATGAAACGCCGGTAGTAGCGGAGCTCGTCGACCGAATCCCTGATATCCTCCAGGGCCTGGTGGCTGGAGTCCTTGCTGAATCCCTTGGCCACTTCCGGCGCCCAGCGCCGCGAGAGCTCCTTGAGGGTGCTGACATCGAGATTGCGGTAGTGAAAATAGGCTTCCAGGCTCGGCATCAGGCGCGCCATGAAACGTCGATCCTGGCAGATGGAGTTGCCGCACATCGGCGAGGCGCCGGCAGGCACGTACTGCTCGAGAAAAGCGATGGTGCGGCGCTCGGCCTCGGCCAGATCAGTGCCGGACTCCAGGCAGCGCCGGACCAGCCCCGATTCGGTGTGCGTGCGGGTATTCCACTCGTCCATCCCCTCGAGCACCGATCTTGGCGTTGCGATGGCCAGTTCGGGCCCGACGGCGACCTCGGTCAGGTCGGCATCGGTCACCAGGGTGGCGATTTCTATGATCGTGTCGGCGGCCGGATCGAGTCCGGTCATCTCCAGGTCGATCCAGATCAGGTTGTTCTCGTTCATGCCCGGGCCGGCTGTCGTTTGGCAGGGGCAGCACTATACCAGCAAGCACGGATCCGATGACCACCGCCCCCGTCCGCATGGTCCAGGCGCACGCCAACCACGGCGCAGCCGCGGTCGACGGCGATCTGGTGAAGGTCCATTTTCCGCGCCGCATCGAGCGGCCGTTGCCCGGCGACCTCGTCCGGCTCGACGCAGCCGGCACCCTCACCGAAGTTCTCGAACGCCGGAACCTCTTCGGACGCGGCGACGGCCGGGGGCGCTTCCGCCCGATCGCGGCCAATCTCGATCGCGCCGTGATCGTGATCGCCTCCGAGCCGGCTCCCAGCCGCGACCTGATCCACCGCTACCTGGCCGCCTGCCTGATCCGCGGCATCGAACCGCTGATCGTGGTCAACAAGTCGGATCTGCCGCGGCCGGCGCAGCCGCCGTTCACCGAACTCGAGTCCCTGGCGGCACTGGGCTTCGACGCCATCGAAACCCGGTGCCGACAGGAACCCGACACCGGCGAGCTCAAGCGGCGGGTGGGCCACGGCGTCACGCTGTTCGCCGGCCAGTCCGGCGTGGGTAAATCCTCCCTCCTCAACGCCCTCGTGCCCGACCTCGAGGCCCAGACCGGCAAGCTCTCGCACGTCACCGGCAAGGGCACGCACACGACCACCACGGCTACCGCGCACCGCTATGGGGACGACGCCTGGCTAATCGACACGCCCGGCGTGTGGGAATACGGCCTGTGGAAGATGGAAGCCGAAACGTTGCAGATCGGCTTTCCGGAATTCAGTGAACACGCCGCCCGCTGCCGCTTCCGCAACTGTCGTCACCGCTCCGAACCGGGCTGCGGCGTAATCGCCGCCGTCGAATCCGGCGCCCTGCCCGCCTTTCGCCACGAAGCCTGGCTGCGCCTGCTGGCCGAGCAGGAGCGCTTCCGCTAGCGGGTGGATGCGGGTGCAGGCAACTCGTCGGGTCTCACGCGGAGCCGCAGAGGAGCAGAGTTCGCAGAGAAAACAAATTTGTATTCGCAACCCGGTCGACGACTTTTTCCGGGATCAGAGGATGGATCTCGCCGTCTATTGGCTCTTCGTTTATTAGCCCTGGGCATTCCTCTGCGTACTCTGCCCCTCTGCGGCTCTGCGTGATACGCGAGCGCCTCCCTGTGACTACCAGGGCAAATCCTCACCGTTGGCGTGGCGGAAGCTGCCGGTCGTGTCCATGCTCAGTTCGTCGATGCGCTCGACCAGGCCGGCGGCGGCCTCGGCCGGCTCGACGTCGCCGCGACCACCGGTCATGTCGGTGCGCACGAATCCGGGATGCAGGAGACCCACGGCAATCTCGCGCTCCCTGAGCTCGTGGGCCAGGTTCATGCCCGCCATGTTGGCGGCTGCCTTGGACATGCGGTAACCCCAGGCACCGCCGGATCCGTTGTCGGCAATCGAGCCCACCCGCGAGGAGATGATCACGACCTTGCCGCCGTTGATCAGGTGGTTGATCAGGGCATGTGTCACTCGCAGGGGGGCGAGCGCGTTGACCTCGTACTGTGCGCGCCAGTTATCGAGCTCGTCCTCGATATTCTCGAGGGTGGACGGAATCAGTACGCCGGCATTGTTGACCAGCAGGTCGATGCGGCGGCCCGACAGACGGTCGGCCAGTTCCCGCAGGCTCTCTCGGTCGGTGATATCGATCCCCTCTTCGACCTGCACGTCCAGTGCCTTGAGGGCGGGCGAGGCGTTGCGGCAGACGGCGATGACGCGGTAGCCGCGGTCGAGGAGCTGACGTGCGAGTTCGAGTCCGATACCTCGATTGGCGCCGGTGATCACTGCTGTTTTCATGATAGGGAGAATCCGCTTTGAGTTCTCCGCTTATGCTACTATTTTTGCACTGCCTTGCCGTGCAAATCACGGCAAGCCGAGGGCACAACCAGAGGAACTGCCATGATGCGCAACACAGTGGGCAAGCTGGTTTGGGGGGCGGCTTTGAGCACAATGATGGGGGTCGCCGTGGCCGGCGACGTCCTGCTGATCGAGAAGGTCGAGGAGCGCATGATGCGCGACTTGCCCCAGAACGGTCTCACCCAGCAACAGGTCGAGGAACGGTACGGCGAGCCGAACAGCAAACACGCGCCCGTCGGCGACCCCCCGATCACTCGTTGGATCTACGACGACTTCAACGTCTATTTCGAGTACGACCTGGTCATCGAGAGCGTCCTCCACCACGACGCCATCATGCGCGAAGTCGAGGCCCGGAGCGAACCCTGATTCATGTCGCATACCGATTACCGCCTCCCGGCCGAGTGGGAGGCACAGAGCGCCACCCTGCTCGCCTGGCCGGCTGCCGATTCCGACTGGCACGACAAGCTCGAGGCCATCCGTGACGAGTACCGCCAACTGATCGAGGCCATTCGCGGTTTCCAGCCCGTCGTGCTGCTGGTGCCGCAGGACGAGCCCGCGCCTGACGGGCTCGCGGAGGCGCCGGACCTGCATCGCGTTCCGCTTCGCTACAACGACACCTGGTGCCGGGACTATGGCCCGGTCATCATGGTGTTCTCGGGCTACCGCCTGGCGCTGGATTTTCACTTCGACGGATGGGGCGGCAAATACCCGGCCTCGCTCGACAACCGCGTCAACACCCACCTGGCTCGCCACGAGCTGTTCGACCGGATGCAGTTCCGCCAGTACCTGTTCGAACTCGAAGGCGGGGCGATCGAAAGCGACGGCAGGGGGCGCCTGCTGGTCAACTGGCACTGCCTGCGCGCCCGGCATCCCCACCTGAGCGAGCGCGAGATCGATTTCGAGCTGCACAACCTTCTCAACGTCGACAAGGTACTCGGCATCGATATCGAACCGATGGCGGGCGACGACACGGACGGCCACATCGACACGCTGGCCCGCTTCACGGATCACGACACGATCGTGTTCCAGACCCAGAGTGACGACGAGCGAACCGCCCGCCTTCGCGGCCAGCTGGAAACCCTTCGCACCCGCGACGAGAACGAATACCGGCTCGTGGCCCTGCCCTGCCCCGACGACATCGACCCGGAACTGCCGGCCAGCTACGCGAATTTCCTGTTCGTCAACGACGGCTGCCTCGTGCCCGCCTACGGCAGCCGCCACGACGAGGCGGCCTGCGACATCCTCGCCGAGCTGCTGCCCGAGCGCCGGATCGTCCAGGTGCCGGCCGCCGCCATGATCACGCAATCCGGCGGGCCGCACTGCGCGAGCATGCACATTCCGGCCGCACTCGGATGAGTACGCGCCGCCTCGACATCGCCCTGGTCCAGCACGCCATGGGCCCCGAAGCCGACGAGAATCGTGCGGCCACGGCCGACGGTATCGCCCGCGCGGCCGAGCTGGGCGCCGAGTTGGTGTTGCTGCCGGAACTCCACGCCAGCGAATACTTCTGCAAGTACCAGGATCCGGCGCTGTTCGATCTGGCCGAGCCTCTCGACGGCCCGACGGCCCGGATGCTGTCGGGCGCCGCAGCCGATCACGGCGTCGTCGTGGTGGGCTCGATCTTCGAACATCGCGCCCCGGGCCTGGCGCACAACACCTCGGTGGTTTTCGAGCGTGACGGCGAGCTGGCCGGCGTGTATCGCAAGATGCACATCCCCGACGATCCCGGCTACAACGAGAAATTCTATTTCACGCCCGGCGATCTCGGCTTCGAGCCCATCGACACCTCGGTAGGACGGCTGGGCGTGCTGGTCTGCTGGGACCAGTGGTATCCCGAAGCCGCCCGCCTGATGGCCCTGGCCGGTGCCGAGCTGCTGCTCTACCCCACCGCGATCGGCCTCGATCCCGACGACGAGGAAACCGAGCAACGTCGCCAGCTCGAAGCATGGCGCACGATCCAGCGCTCACACGCGGTTGCCAACGGCATCCCGATGGCCACCTGTAATCGGGTGGGCTTCGAACCGGACCGGTCCGGCGGCAAGCGCGAGGCGGAGTTCTGGGGGCACAGCTTTGTCGCCGGCCCCCAGGGCGAAGTCCTGGCCGAAGCCGGCAGCGAGGCCGAAGTGCTGTTCGCCAGCCTGGACCTGGGCCGCTCCGAGCAGGTCCGGCGCATGTGGCCCTTCCTGCGCGACCGCCGCATCGACGCCTACGGCGACCTCCTAAAGCGCTGGCGGGATTGAGGCGCCGGGGGCGGAAGACAGAGGACAGAGGTCGGAAGCCGGAAGTCCAAACAGGTTAGCGCCCAGCTCACTGCGCCAATCCGCCTGATGATGTAAGTGAGCATTTCATCCGCGCAATCAGCGCCGGCAGGG
>JAASTB010000092.1 GCA_021767625.1 Wenzhouxiangella sp. | reverse complement strand
TCGACGATATCGAGCTTGTCGCGATCAAAGTCGTTCCAGGGGCTGAGGCCGCCCGAAATCGAGTAGTTCATCACGTCCGCGTCGTCGTGGAGCAGGACCGACTCCAGGCCCGCGGCGATGGCGGTACCCGGGCAGCTCTGCCCGGGGCAGACCTTGTAGGAGCGGATGTGCGCGCAGGGCGCCACGCCGGAAAGCTCGCTGAAGCCTGACGGCGGATTGGCCGGCGGCGTGGAGCTGGCGTCGACGGTATTGCCAGCGACGGTGCTGGCCGTGTGGGAACCGTGCCCGTTGGTGTCGAAGGGGCTGGCGCCGTTGCAAAGCCCGGTGCCGTCCGTGCTGGAGCAGTCCAGCGCGGAGAGCACCTTGTCCGGGTTGGCGCCACCATGGCCGCAGGAGGCCACGTTGGCAAAAGAGTCGTGGCCGTTGGGATCCGGGATGCCGGAATCCAGCACGGCGGCGATCATGCCCTCACCCAGCAGCGGCGAGCCGCCCGGCACGTTGGTGCCATCCCAGATGGTGTCGGCGCCCATGAATTCCGGGCCGCGGTAGGTGTGGAGTTCGTACAGGCGCGTGCGCTCGATGCGCTCGATGCCTTCCAGGCCCGCCACGATGCGCGCTTCCTCTTCGGTCAACCACACGGCGATGCCGTTCTCGGTCGCGAAATAGCGATGCGTGGGATCGATGCTGCGGCCCAGCTTGTCGGCCATATCGCGAATGTGACGCGACTGGGCCGACTCCAGCTCGGCGCGCGCGGCCTGCATCGCGGCCGACTGCAGGTTCGGCCGCTGGCCGGCATCACGGCTCGGGTGCCTGAGCAGTTCCGGCTCGCTGAACTCGATCATGTAGGAATAACGGCCGCTGGCGTCGGCCGGCATGAGAGAAACCGCGTCGGCCTGCTTGGAGACGTCGAAGGCCTCGAGATCCGGCGCATCCTGGGCGGAAACACTGACCGACATCGCGGCCAGCGCACCAATCAGCCAGGAAACCTTGCGTACTTTTGTCTTCATCGTACCCTCTCGCTACTGGAATTCGTCACGGGCACCGTCGACAGTCACCCCCCGGGACCACGCGGCGCGATTCGATTCAGGCACGGGCGGGGAAGAGATCCGCTCAGGCCAGCACTGAAGTCTAAGCGGGCCTGAACGTGAACGTCAATCAACGCATGTGAAGACTGCAGCGGCGCTGCGACGGCCGCTGAGCGCCATTCGACGCCGCCGGACGGGTCAGGTTCGCAGGCCCGTGCCCCGTTTGAGCAAGTAGAGCGCCACGCCGCCGAGGATGGTGCCAAACAGCACGATCATGAAGTAGGCCAGGCCCAGTGAGACGTCGGTGATGCCGAGCATGCCGTAGCGCAGCGCGTTGACCATGTAGAGAATGGGATTGCCCAGCGCCACCTGTTCCCAGAGCCCCGGTAGCAGTCCGACCGAGAAGAAAACCCCGCCGAGATAGGTCATGGGCTGCAGCACGAAGGTCGGGATGATCGCGATGTCGTCGAACTTCTGGGCGTAGATGGCGTTGATGAACCCGCCCAGCGCGAAGACCACCGCCGTCATGACCAGGATGGAGATCGTCACCACCGCGTTGTGCATGAAAAACCCCGAGAAGAATCCAGCCACCAGCCAGACCAGGAAACCCACGCTCAACGCCCGGAACAGGGCGCCGGAGACGTAACCGGTCAGGATGATCCACGGCGGCAGCGGACTGATCAGCAACTCCTCGATGTGCTTGCCGAATTTCGCCCCGAAGAAGGAACTGGTGATGTTGCCGTAGCTGTTGGTGATCACCGACAGCATGATCAGGCCCGGCACGATGAACTCCATGTAGTCGATGCCGCCCATCTCGCCCACGCGCCGGCCGATGATCGAGCCGAAGATGACGAAATACAGGGTCATCGTGATCACCGGCGGGATCAGGGTCTGCGGCCAGATGCGCAGGATGCGCGTGACTTCCTTGATCAGGATCGTCTTGTAGCCGATCCAGTAGCTGTGTGCGGATACGTCGACGCTCATGCCGCCTCCTCGTCGATGCCGACCAGGCGCATGAACAATTCCTCCAGGCGATTGGCCTTGTTGCGCATCGATATGACCTCGACGCCCTGCTCTTCGAGCACCCGGAACAGGCGATTGAGGCTGCGCGACTTCGGAATGCTGGCCTCGAGCGTGCTGGCGTCGCGCCGGACGATCTCGATGCCGTCGACCTCCGGCAGGGTCTCGATCGGCTCGCGCAGATCCAGCACGAAGGTTTCCACCTGCAGCTTGCCCAGCAATGCCTTGACCGACGTGTTCTCGATGATGCCGCCGTGGTCGATGATGGCCACGTTGCGGCACAGGTTCTCGGCTTCCTCGAGGTAGTGGGTGGTCAGGATCACGGTCGTGCCGGCCTCGTTGATCTCGGAAATGAACTTCCACATCGAGCGGCGGATCTCGATGTCGACCCCGGCCGTGGGCTCGTCGAGGATCAGCAGCTTCGGTTCGTGCACCATCGCCCGGGCGATCATCAGGCGGCGCTTCATGCCGCCGGAGAGCTGGCGCGAGGGCCCGAAGGCCTTGTCCCAGAGGCTGAGCTTCTTGAGGTAGTACTCCGCCCGCTCGCGCGCCTGGCGACGCGGCACGCCGTAATAACCGCCCTGGTTGACGACGATGTCGAAGGGCTTCTCGAACTGGTTGAAGTTGACCTCCTGCGGCACCAGCCCGATCTGCGCCATGGCGCGGGAGCGCTCCTTCTGCACGCTGATGCCGAAGACCCTGGCCTCCCCGGAGGTGGCGTTGACCAGGGAGCTGACGATGCCGATCAGGGTCGACTTGCCGGCCCCGTTGGGCCCCAGCAGGGCGAAGAAATCGCCCTCGGCGACTTCGAGATTGACGCCCCGCAGGGCGACGACGTCGTTGCGGTAGACCTTCCTGAGGTCGCGGACTTCCAGCGCATTCATGACAATCGGCCTATTGGTTTCAGTCGGGCGGCAAGGCAGAATAGCAGGCTGTCCCCGGCCTGCCGTGCCGGGCTCTTTACATCTTGGGTTCTAACACGTGGGAATCAAATCCGGATTTCGATCCATTCTGGGCGCCAGCCTGCTGGTGCTCGCCGGCACGCCGCTGTCGGCGCAGGAAACCGTCGTCGACGACCGTTGGGCGGACCTGTCCAAGTGCGAGCTCTCCGCCGGCGGCGGCCGGCTGACGGCTTCCGCCCTGTGCGGCACGCTGACCGTGCCGGAAAACCCCGCCGAGCCGGACGGCCGGCAACTCGACCTGACCTTTGCCGTCAAGCAGGCCCGCGCGAGCACGGCCCTGGCCGACCCGATCGTCTTCCTGGCCGGCGGCCCCGGGCAGTCGGCGCGCGACGCGCTGCCGATCATGCAGGCCGCGCTGCACGAGCTCAACCGTGAACGCGACCTGATCTTTCTCGATCAACGCGGCACCGGCGGCTCGAACGCCCTGGAGTGCAGCTTCGACGAACAGGGCGAGCTGTGGCTGCAGCCCGACTGGGCGGAACTCAACGAACAGCTCAAGGGCTGCCTGGCCGAATGGGATGCCCAGGTCGAGTTCTACACCACCACCCAGGCGGCCGCCGACCTGGACGCCCTGCGCGAGGCCTACGGCTTCGATCGCCTCAATCTCGTCGGCGGCTCCTACGGCACCCGCCTCGCCCAGGTCTACCTGCGCAACTACCCCGAAAGCGTCCGCAGCGTCGTGCTCGACGGGGTCGTCCCGACACGCCTGGCGCTCGGCTCGGAGCACGCGATGATGCTCGACCGGGCGCTGGAGAAGGTTTTCGAGGACTGCCGGGAAACCGCCGATTGCGCAGAGGCCTTCCCTCAGCTCAGCGAAGCCTTCGCCGAGCTCAAGGCACGCTATCGCGACAATGCCCAGGACATCGTCGTCACCCATCCGCGCACCGGCCAGGGCATCGACCTGCCGTTCAACCGCGAAGTGCTGGCGAGCGCGCTGCGCTTCCTCGCCTACAACCCGGAAACGCAGATGATGATTCCCTACCTGGTGCACGAGGCCGCAAGCACCGGCAGCCCTGAGCGCCTGGCCAGCCAGGCCATGATCGTCACCGACCGGATGAACGACATGATCGCCATCGGACTGAACTTCTCGGTGGGCTGCAGCGAGGACTGGCCGGTGTGGCCCGAACAGAACGATCAGTCCGAGACACTGCTCGGCAACAGCATGACCGAAGTCTACGCACAGGTCTGCGAATGGTGGCCGGCCGGCGAGGCGCCGGCGGACTTCCACGAACCCTTCGACAGCGAGGTGCCGGTACTGCTGATGTCCGGCGAGCTCGACCCGGTCACGCCGCCGGCCTACGGCAACGAGGCGGCCGCGCAGTTTTCCAACAGCCGCCACCTGGTCGCCGACGGGCGCGGTCACATCGTGATGACCAACCCCTGCATGAGTTCGATCGCCACGCAGTTCGTGCGCGAGGCCAGCGTGGACGAGCTCGAGGTCGAGTGCATGGAACGCATCGGCCACGAACCCTTCTTTCTCGACCTGCTCGGACCGGCGCCATGATCGAAGCGAAGAATCTCCGCAAGACCTTCAACAAGGGCAAGGTCGTTGCCGTCGACAACGTCAGCTTCACCGCGCGCGACGGCGAGATCACCGGCCTGCTCGGGCCGAACGGCGCCGGCAAGACCACGACCTTGCGCATGCTCTATACACTGCTGCGCCCGGATTCCGGCCACATGCGCGTCGACGGTATCGACCCGGAAGTCCAGCCGCTGTCGATCAAGCGCGCCCTCGGCGTCGTGCCCGACTCGCGCGGGCTCTACGACCGGCTGACCGCCCGCGAGAACATCCGCTACTACGGCAAGCTGCACGGCCTGGGCAAGGCCGACATCGAGCGCCGAATCGAACAGCTCACCGAGATCCTGGGCATGAGCGAGTTCATCGACCGCCGCACGACGGGCTTTTCTCAGGGCCAGCGCGTCAAGGTGGCCATCGCCCGCGCGCTCATCCACGACCCGCGCACCGTCCTGCTCGACGAGCCCTCCAACGGCCTCGACGTCATGACCACCCGCGCCCTGCGCGAATTCCTGCGCGAACTGAAGAAGCAGGGCTGTTGCGTGGTGCTGTCGACGCACATCATGCAGGAGGTGGCCGCATTGTGTGACCGCATCGTCATCATCGCCGACGGCAAGGTCGCCGCCGAGGGCACGGCCGACGAACTGCTCCAGCGCTCGGGCGAGGCCAATCTCGAAGACGCCTTCGTCAAACTCATCGGATCGGCCGAGGGGCTGCTCGCATGAACGCCGTATTCATAAAGGAACTGCTCGACAACTTCCGCGACCGCCGGGTGATTCTCAACACCCTGGTGATCGGGCCGCTGATGGGGCCGGTGATCTTCGCGGTCATGATCTCCTTCATGGCCAGCCAGGCCGCCGAGCGCATGGAATCGCGTCTCGAGCTGCCGGTGGTCGGCGCCGAGAACGCACCCAACCTGATCGGCTTCCTGGAACGCCAGGGCGTACTGATCGAGGACGCACCCGAGGATCCCGAGGGCGCCGTTCGGCGCGAAGACGAGGAAGTGGTCCTTCGCATCGGCCCGGATTTCGGCGAAGCCTGGGAAGCCGGTCGCCCGGCCCCGGTCGAGATCATCGCCGACCAGTCGCGGCGCTACACCGGCGCCTCGATCAGCCGCGTGCGGTCCTACCTGCATGGTTACAGCCAGCAGGTCAGCCAGCTGAGGCTACAGCTGCGGGGCGTCCATCCGGAAATCACGCGGCCGATCAACGTCACCGTCAAGGACCTGTCCACGCCCGAGTCGCGCGGCGGCATGGTGCTCGCCTTTTTGCCGTACTTCATCCTGATCACGGTGTTCATGGGATCCATGCACATGGCCATCGACACCACCGCCGGCGAGCGCGAGCGCAAGTCGCTCGAGCCCCTGCTGATCAACCCGCTGCCGCGCTGGCAGATCATGGCCGGCAAGCTCGGGGCGACCACCTTCTTCGCCCTGGCCACACTGGCGCTGGGCCTGATCGCCTTCGTCTACGCCATGGGCTTCCTGCCGGTCGCCTCGATGGACGTCGCGCTCAACCTCGACTTCCGGGTCGCCGGCCTCGCCTTCCTGCTGGTCGCGCCCGCCGCGCTGCTGGCAGCGGCCCTGCTCACCATCCTGGCATCGTTCGCCAAGAGCTTCCGCGAAGCGCAGAGCTACATGGGCATGGTCATCCTCATACCCATGATTCCCAGCTTCTGGATCCTGATCGATCCCAGCCGCGCCGAGACCTGGATGACCCTGGTGCCGCTGCTCAGCCAGAACGTGCTGATCCTCGAGCTGGTCCGCGGCGAGGCGGTCAACTGGGCCTGGTTCGGATTCTCGATGGGCACCACCGGCCTGCTGGCCGGCATCCTAGCGGCAGTCGCGGGCACGCTCTACAACCGGCCGCGGCTGATCTTCACCTCGGCGTAGGGCGCGCACGGCGCGCCCCGTTTTTTCGTTCTTTCGTTCTTTCGTTCCGGCGCGTTTTGCGTTGGGGGCCTAGGTCCGGGTGGTGCCACCGGGCGATGTGGGGGTCTCGACACGTCGTAGGCGTTAGTCGGGGCGGTGCCTGTGCTTGCAGTGCGATCCTCGACAAGTCAAAGGCGTTTCGCCCGGGCCCGCTTCGCGGGGTCTTGCGGCGACTCACTTTTGCCAATTGCGGCCGACCCACGAGAACAGGGTTGAACCGAGGCTCAGCTCGCTGTGAAGCGTTCGTGGCAAGGCGTCGGTGCGCCGGTGTAGCCATCGCTACATCAAGCGCCGACAACGCAGTCCACGGACGTTTCACAGTGAGCCCTTCGGGAGATTCGGACGCGCCCGCCTGCGGCGTTGAGTCGGCTTGGCGTGGCCCCACCACGCCCGGCGCCGCCTCGCCTTGCAGGCGAACGCGTCCGAAACTCTGAGCCACGGTTCAACCCTGTTCTCGTGGGTGAAGTAAGCAAAAGCGCTCCCTAAAGTCAAAGTCCAACGCTCGATTGGCTAGGAACTCGCTAATTGCGGGGGCTGGCCCCTTCGGTGGGCAGGCTTCGCGACAGCCCGGCTGGTCGCGTAGTGCCCCGGATAATTCCCGAAAGTGGCCATGGGAGGAATTCCAGCCTGGCGCTCGGGATCGGTTACACCGCGCGCTGCGCGCGCGCCAGCCGCGGATGATTGGAGGTGTGGGATGCGTGGAGCGAAGCGAAACGCATCGGCTGATGCGTTACGGCCCGAGGGGCCTTCACGCATCCTGCGTCACCCCGTGGGATCCGAAGCCAAAGGATCGAAGCCGTGCCGCCATCGTGCCGGCTTCGCCTCATTCCCGCTACATCCACCGGATCCTCCGACGGAATCTTCGCGAAGGCACCGCCCCGAAGGGGCCAGCCCCCACAGTCCTCTAAGGACCGAACCAACTGAGCTTGGGACTTTGAAGTTGAAGAGCGATTTTTGGTGACTTTTTTCGCTCTGGAAAAAAGTTACCCGGCGCAAGAGCCTGCGAAGCAGGCCGGCCGGAACGCCTTTGACTTGTCGAGACCCCACACCGACCGGTGTCACGGCCCTGATCAACGCCTGCGAAGTGTCGACGCCCCCACAACGTCCGGTTGGCACCGACCTTGCTAAGGCCCCCAACGCAAGACGCGCCGGAACGAAAGAACGAAAGAACGAAAGAACCAACTCGCCAAAACGCACCCCCGCCGGCCCGCGCTAGAATCGGCCTCTCGTCAACCGATCGAGGTGCACCATGCGCAAGATCATGACAGCCGCGGCGAGCGTGCTCGCCGCCCTCCCCGCCCTCGCACAGGAAAACGATGCCGCCACGACCGGAATCGAGGTTCGCGAGTGGCAGGTGCCCTGGGAAAACACCCGCCCGCGCGATCCCGACGTGGCCGCCGACGGGCGGATCTGGTTCG
>JAASTB010000091.1 GCA_021767625.1 Wenzhouxiangella sp. | reverse complement strand
TCGTCCCAGTCGGCGCGACTGTCGTCGCGGTAATCTCGAAGCTGCTGGATCAACGCAATGCGATGCAGGGCTTCGGCCAGGTCGGCCAGCAGCTGCCCCATCCCGCGAGCCTGCGCGAAAACCTCGCCGACGGCGGCGATCGCGGCTGCGGCATCGTCGCCCGCCAACCCCTCGAGTATGGCGTGCACATGGCGCTGCTCCACGCTGCCGAGCATGTCGCGCACATCGGCCTCGAGCAGTTTGCCGCTGCCGGCCAGGGCCTGGTCGAGCAGGCTCAAGCCGTCGCGCATGCTGCCGTCGGCGGCCCGGGCCAGCAGTTCGACGGCGGCGTCCTCAGCCTCGATTCCCTCGGCTTCGAGAATCCGGCGCATCTGACCGCCGATCTCTTCGGTATTGAGGCGCCGCAGGTTGAACTGCAGGCAGCGCGAGAGAATGGTCACCGGGATCTGCTGCGGATCGGTGGTCGCCAGCACGAACTTGACGTGCTCGGGCGGCTCCTCGAGCGTTTTCAGCAGTGCGTTGAAGCTGTGCCTGGAGAGCATGTGGACTTCGTCGATCAGGTAGACCTTGAAGCGCCCCCGCGTCGGTGCGTACTGGACGTTGTCGAGAATCTCGCGCGTATCGTCGACCTTGGTGCGCGAGGCGGCATCAATCTCGAGGAGGTCGACGAAACGTCCCTCGTCGATCGCCACGCAGTTCTCGCACTCCCCGCAAGGGGTGCTGGTGATGCCCTTCTCGCAATTGAGCGACTTGGCCAGGATGCGCGCGATGGTCGTCTTGCCCACACCCCGGGTTCCGGTGAACAGAAAGGCATGGTGCACCCTGCCCTCGGCAAGACCGTTGCCGAGCACCTTGACGACGTGGGACTGACCGACCAGCTCGGAGAAATTACGGGGACGCCACTTTCTGGCAAGTACCTGATAACTCACTGAAATCCAACCAATTGTCTTGAGTTTCGCGCTTGCGCAGGCCGGCTGGGGCACGCGCTGACAGAGACCTCGGAGTTTACACGATCGCGCTACCGGCGCGCCGGCGCGAGCGGAGCGGGAAACGCCCTTCGAAGTTGAACAACGGGTTGTCAGGCCACAAGCGTCGATGGGATAATACCGATTGGCCTCCACCGGTCTTCCCACACTGGTCTTCCCGTGAACCCCGTCAGGCCCGGAAGGGAGCAGCGGCAGCGGGTTGAACAGGTGCTGGGGTCGGGCTGGTGGGGGCCTTCTCTTTTCAGTCGGCCGGCGTCAACTCGAAGCGATCGAAAAAGAGCTCGCCTTTCGGGAAGACCTCGACCACGGTCTCCTCACCCGGCGCCAGATGGTCGATCACGGCAACCCGGTAGAGCGAGTTTGCGTGATAACGGTCGATCAGGTCCTCCGGGTTCCCGCCAACCAGCGCTTCCCATGGCCGCGAGTCGTCGTCGGGCACCCGGAACCAGACCGACGCGCCCGCCACCGCCGTTCCGCCCAGGTTGACCACGCGCACGCGCCCTCGATCGGGCTGGGCGGCCAGACGCTCCATGCTGATACCGCTCCGGGCCCGCCACCAGGCAGCAATATCGTCCTGCCTGGCCAGCCAGACGTCGCCGCGGTCGATCGCATACTGCAGCATCTCCTCGACGATGCCGAGACGGCCCTCGATCACCCAGGGGTGGTGCAGCCAGGAGAAAAGTCCGCGCCTTGCCAACACGTAGTCGAACTTATCGAACCAGATGGCCTTGGCAGTGGCGTCGTCGAGCGCGTACTGCTCGAACAGATGCCAGTCCATCGGCATCGAGGGCGGCAACTGGATCAGGCCGTCGCGTCGGTGCGGCAAAGTTGTGTTGCTCCAGACGTCCGCATCGCCCGCATCGTGCGCAAAGCCGAGTTCCGCAAGCGCTCGCCAGGTCGTGGTGTCCTGCGACAGGTAAGGCGCACGAAAACCCGACAGCCTTTGCCCCGCGGGCATCATGGGCTCGAGCAGCCCGCGCATGGTGCTGAGACGCTGGAACTGGGTGGGATAGTCCTGTCCGTTGAAGCTGGTGTGGATATCACCGTGCCCGGCGAGTTCTGCCCCACCATCGAGAATGGCCTGCACGACGGCCGGGTGTTCCTGGCCACCGACCGTTCCGGCATCGCCTCCTCCCTGCCCGACGGTGTAGAACGTTCCGAATCGGCTCAGACCCAGATCGTCGAACAGCTGCAGCAGCGCCGGCACCGCGGTGGTCATGGCCGGCTTTTCCGTGTCGCCACTCCACGCGAATGCCGCGGCATTCGCATGCGGCCAGTGCCCGAGCTCCACCAGTAGTTCGTCCTGGGCGAGCCAGGTCAGGGCGTGGACGGCAAAGGTCCGCCAGGATCGCGGCCAGTCCCAGTTGGCATGGACCCCCGGCAAGGCGCCGCTGTAGATCGCTCGACCGGCCCCATGCTGGCTTGCGGTCACGGCGACTGCCCCGTCCGGCTCCTCCCAAGGCGCGGTTGAATCGTGCCAGTGCCCAAGTTCGGAAGCCGACTGCACCACGGCGTGATAGCTCGGCCAGCCGCCCTCGGACTCATCGTAGTAATAGTGCCGCGCCACGGACGGGAGTTGCGAAGCGGGCAAAACGGAACCGGCGGCAATCGGGCCATCCCAGCCTATGCCGGACGTGGCGGCGTATCCTGCCTTGAAACGAACCTCCGTGCGCTCGGCACCATCCGACACCGCGATTGAAGTCAGACCCAGCGCCGTCTCCATGCGAAGCCCGGAACGACCGGTCGCAAGCAGGCCACCGCCGTCATGAATCCAGTCCTGCAGCGCGAGCGCCCCGGCCGGGTCCATCCCGAAATCGAGATGACATGCCACGACGAGGGGATGATCCAGCGGCAATGAACTGACCGGACTGCTGCGCACATCGATGCGATCGCTCTCGATTCCAACCTCGTCAAGCGCCAGCTCGATGCCCAGGCAATCGAATCCGGAAGCCAGCGAATCGCCGTCGTGCAGCAACAGCACCGTCGCCGAGGCGTACGGGGAGATGAGGAGGAAGATTGCCGCGCAGGACAGGCGTTGCATCGCTTGGATGCCGATCACTGGAAATTCCCCTTTGAATCGGATGGCGGAGAGGGAGGGATTCGAACCCTCGAAGGGCGCTAACCCTTGCCGGTTTTCAAGACCGGTGCAATCAACCGCTCTGCCACCTCTCCGTTAAAGACTGATTTTAGACCACAAGCCGCCTGGCGGCGGGCGGCTCTTCGAGCCGCACGAGGGAGGGATTGACTGCGCGCCTGACGGCGCTTGCCCTTCGCTTCGCTACGGGTTGCTGCGCATCGTCCTCGCTTCGCTCGGGTCGAACCCTCGAAGGGCGCTAACCCTTGCCGGTTTTCAAGACCGGTGCAATCAACCGCTCTGCCACCTCTCCGTCTTGGAGGATGAATTGTAAACGCTTGGCAATCCATCTGCGAATACAAGAACAACACACGAACGAACCACTTGCGCACAAAAAACCCCGCTCGGGGCGGGGTTTTTCAATGATGGCGGAGAGGGAGGGATTGACTGCGCGCCTGACGGCGCTTGCCCTTCGCTTCGCTACGGGTTGCTTCGCATCGTCCTCGCTTCGCTCGGGTCGAACCGGGGCTCAAATCCGTAGTCCCCCTCCCCGATCATTAAAAAACCCCGCTCGGGGCGGGGTTTTTCAATGATGGCGGAGAGGGAGGGATTCGAACCCTCGGTACGGGGTTACCGTACACTCACTTTCCAGGCGAGCCCGTTCGACCGCTCCGGCACCTCTCCAAAACTCGATTTTTGCTCATCGCTCCAGCCCGGAAAAGCTGCATGCGGCGAGCCTTTTCAACCTGATCATGCGGCCGGAGCGACTTTCGGACCGCATGCGGGCCGAAAGAAGTGCCGGTCGCATTCCGAAACCGGAGCCCGTTCGACCGCTCCGGCACCTCTCCAAAACTCGTCTTACAGACAGATTCGGATTCCAAAGTGAAGGCAATCCTGAATCAAGCCGGGCATTGTACCCAATCGCTGCACGATAAGCCAAGCCCGGCCGACTCATTGGCCCGGCTCAGGCCGGCTTCCGGAAAAGAAAGATCCCCCACTCCAGGTCGCCGCGCTTGCCGCCGTCAACCCAGTGTTGCAGGCCGGCTTTCATTTTCCGGATGTAGTCGTCGCTGACGCCGCGTTCACGGAGGACCTCTTCGTTGGCTTCCAGCTCCCGCCTGACGCGGGCGTAATGGCGCGGCAGCTGGTCTCCGTGGTCCTCCCAGGTGACCTCCTCCAGGCCCAGCGCTTGCAGGGTCTGCCTGTAGAAGCCGGGGGAGCCGAGGGAATCGAGGTGAATCCGGTCATAGATCGGCTGGAGCCGCTCGGGATCGGCGTCGTCGGACTGCATCGGATCGGTGAAGATCAGGCGCCCACCCGGCTTGAGCACGCGGGCGGCCTCGGCGCAGACGCGGGCCCGATCGCCGGAATGCAGGATGGCGTCCTGCGACCACACGACATCGAAGCTGCCGTCCTCGTACGGCAGGTTGGTAAAGTCGCCGTCCACGACTTCGATGAGCTTTTCGAGGCCCTGTTCGGCATTCTTCTCTCGATCCCGGGCGTTCTCTACCTCGCTCAGGTTGAGCGCAACGCAGCGGCAGCCGAACTCGCGCGCCAGGTAGCGCATGGAACCGCCGTATCCGGCGCCCAGGTCCAGGACGCGAGCGCTCTCGTCCAGGGGGCCGAGCACCTCGCTCATCCGCTGAACGGTCCGTCGGCTGGCGGCGGCAATGGGCTCCTCGTCGGAGTCGTAGAGACCGACGTGGATATCCTCGCCGCCCCAGACGTGAAAGTAGAAATTGTCGGCGTCGTCACTGTTGTAGTAGTCCCGGGCCGTCTGGACGACCCGTGAGTAAGCCTGGCTGCTCATTCAGTCCTCCTGGTCGGTAGCTTCAGAAGCTTCCGGGTTGCGGTAACGCTTCTCGGCGACGTGGATGAAGAAGTCCGGCTCTTCGCCGTCCGTACCCGAGTCTTCTTCGAAGTCGGCATAGGTCGTAACGTCCTGAAAGCCCACTTCCTTCATGAGGCTGCGCGTGTAATCGCGCCTGAGCGGGAACATGTTGAGGTGAAACACCGAATCGTCGGGAAAGGAGTAGCGAAAACGCGCCAGGCCCTCGTCGACGTACTCCGGTTCCGCGCTGACCTGGCGCCCGCAGTAGTAGTACTTGTGGGAGCTGGAGGCACCGTGATCGAGAATTGCGTCGTAGTTGCGCTGGTCGAGAATCAGGCAACCGTCGTGCTTGAGCGTGGCGTAGAACTCGGCCAGGGTCTTGCGCCGATCGTGCTCGGTGTGGAGGTGCGTGAACGAATTACCCAGGCAGATCACGGCGTCGTAGGTAGCGTGAACGTCCCGGTTGAGCCAGCGCCAGTCCGCCTGGATCGTGCGCAGGATATGCCCTCTCCGCCGGCCGTTCTCGAAGGCCTTGGCCAGCATTTCCGCGGAGCCGTCGACGCTGCACACCTCGAACCCCTCTTCGATCAAACGGACCGAATGGAACCCGGTACCCGCGGCGACGTCGAGCACACGCTTGGCCCCGCGTTCCTTCAGCAATTGAACGAAGAAATCCCCCTCGCTGCGATAGCGCGCGTCCCAATCGATCAATTCGTCCCACTTGTCGACGAATCGGTGAACGTATTCCTTCTGGTAATGGTCGGTGTCCCGGACATCGACTGGATCGCGTCCGAAATCCTGCTTCTCGGGTGAAAATGCCTGATGCGACATGAATCTGGCCTTCTCCTGAATGATTGCATTGCGAATCCACCGCCGACGCTCCGGCCGTCGTTTTGCCGAGGCGCAATCTCTCGGTCGCGGGAAAGGTCGGTCGCGACGAATTCGGGCGCCTGAGCCAGCGGAACGGCTGCGATACTAACAAGGGGATTCGCGGGTTGCAGGCCGCGGCGCCGGATTCGTTGACATCCGTGATCGACCGCAGAATCTGTCGGTGCCCGTCATGCTGCATGAGGACAGGACTCCATCTGCGGGCCATGGAATGTGACACATAGCACGCTAGCGGCCCGCATGGGCGAACTGGAGCATGACTTTTGCGATCGGGGCACATGTCTTGTAGAAATAGTGGCAGTTCCAAAGCTTCGACCGGGGCCGCATGCCGAAGAGAGCAATTGACCGATGCCTGGGGTTGCGATACATTTCACAGCGTGATCAATCAGTTGCAAAGCCTTTATCACAAGAATCTTTGCAATCGATCGTTGCCGAACCAGCTGCTCGTGGCGGGCTCGAATCGGTACGTGATGCGCCACACGACCCGATAACGACAATAAAGGGGACAGACAATTGAAATTGTTTCGGAAGCGCGCGCGAAACCAGGCGGTTACGGGCCTGTACCTGGCTCCACGTGTCCTTGCCGCGGCTGCGGTGGATCACCAGCGGGGCCGCAAGCCGCGCCTGTTGTCGGCGGAATGCCTCGACCTGGGCGGGGACCGCGATCTCGAGCGTGTCGTGCAGCAGGCCGTGCCCGATCGCGGCTCGACTGTCAATCTCGTGATGACGGAAGGCCGGTACGAACTGCTTCTTGTCGAAGCCCCGCGCGTCGACCCGTCGGAGTTGCGCGCCGCAGTCCGTTGGAAAGTCCGCAACCTGATCGACTTTCACATCGATGACGCCGTCATCGATGTTTTCGAAATCCCCGGCCAGAACAACCGGCCGCAGGGCCAGGCCATGATGTATGCCGTCGCCGCGCGGGCCCGCGAGGTTCGCGAATACATCGACCTGATCGAGAACGCCGATCTCGACCTGCGCGTCATCGACATCACGGAAATGGCGCTGCGCAACCTGGCCGCACAGCTGGAGGAAGACGTCCGCGGCGTCGCCATGCTGTATTTCGGCGACGACCACGGCATCATCACCATCACGCGTCAGGGCAGCATGTATCTGAGTCGCAGCCTGGCCACGGGCACGGAGCAGCTGCTCGACGACCCCGACACCTCCTATGACCAGATCGCGCTGGAGGTGCAGCGCTCTCTCGACTACTACGACAGCCACTTCGGACAGCCACCGGTCGCCGCGCTGCGCATACTGCCCGGCTTTGCGGCTCATGAGGGCCTGGTGGATTCGCTCGGCGAAGCGCTGAGCATCCCGGTCGACGGCTACCGGGTCGAAGACGTGGTCTCGACCGAGATTGACCTGCCAGACGCGTACCTTTCCGAGTTCCTGATCGCCCTTGGCGGCGCCCTGCGCCACGAGGAGGTCAGCCTGTGAACCAGCAGATCAACCTCTACCAACCGATCTTCCGCAAGGAGAAGATCGTTTTCTCGGCCCAGACCATCGCCTGGCTTTCACTGGGGCTCGTGGTGCTGCTCGTATTGTGGTCCGTTCTCGTCGGCCAGCGCGTTTCAAGTCTCGAGGAAGAGCTGCAGCGCCAGCAACAAGCCGAACAGCGCGCGGTCGAGCAGGTGGCAGAGCTGCAGGCGAACATGCCGCCGGAAGAACCCGACGCCGCGCTCGTGGCCCAGGTGGAGAATCTTCGCGAAAGGCGCGACGGGCTGCGCGAAAGCCTGGCGGCTCTCGATCGCCGCATGCCGGCGGCCGAACTCGACCTGCTCGCAAGGCTGGACGCCCTGGCAGGAGAAGTTCCCGCCGGGCTCTGGCTGACCGAACTCTACATGGCGGACCAGGGTGAAACGCTCACGGCCGAGGGCAACGCCCTCGAGGCGCGGCTGATTCCCGCCTGGCTGTCGCAGCTGTCTGAGCTCGAGCAGTTCTCCGGGCTCGGCTTCCGCCAGGTTCGCCTGTCGGAGCGCGAGGACCAGCAACACGGCATCAGCTTTACCATCTCCACGACCGCGAGGGAATCCGAATGAGCATGCCTGCGCGAGTGGGAAAGATCGCCGAGCGCATCAACGGCCTGAGCCTGCGCGAACGGGCGCTGCTGATGC
>JAASTB010000005.1 GCA_021767625.1 Wenzhouxiangella sp. | reverse complement strand
GCGCCCAGCCTGAGATCACGAATGATCTCGACGCGCTCGACCGTGTCGATATCGGAGTGCAGGTAGCGCACCCGCACGTCGTGCTCGGCCAGGTACTCGGTCAGGTTCTCGGCCATGCGCTTGGTCAGCGTGGTGACCAGCACCCGATCGCCCTGCCCGACGCGATCGCGAATCTCGGACAGCAGGTCGTCGACCTGGCTGCCCACCGGCCGCACCTCGACCTCGGGATCGACCAGGCCGGTTGGCCGCACGACCTGCTCGGCCACGGTCTTCGAATGGTCGAACTCCCATTGCCGGGGCGTGGCCGAAACGAGCACCATCTGCGGGGCGCGTTCCTCGAACTCCTCGAATGTGAGCGGGCGGTTGTCCATCGCCGATGGCAGGCGAAAGCCGTACTCGACCAGCGTCTCCTTTCGCGCCCGGTCGCCGCGGTACATGCCGCCGATCTGGGGAATGGTCACGTGCGACTCGTCGACGATCAGGATCGAGTCCTTGGGCAGGTAATCGAACAGGGTGGGCGGCGGATCGCCGGGCTGCCGGCCGGTGAGATGACGCGAGTAGTTTTCGATGCCCTGGCAATAGCCGAGCTCGAGCATCATCTCGATGTCGAACTCGGTGCGCTGCTTGAGGCGCTGTGCCTCGAGCAACTTGCCGGCCTGTTCCAGCTGCTCCAGGCGTTCCTTGAGCTCGGCCTTGATCGCCTCGACGGCGTCGAGCACGACCTGGCGCGGCGTGACGTAGTGCGTCTTGGGAAAGATGGTCAGCTCGTCGGCCTTCTCGTGCACCTCCCCGGTGAGCGGATCGAAGAAACTGATGCGCTCGATCTCGTCGTCGAACAGCTCGACCCGGACGGCTTCCATTTCGGAATCACCCGGAAACATGTCGATAACCTCGCCGCGCACCCGGTAAGTGCCGCGCCTGAGCTCGAAGTCGTTGCGCGAGTACTGCATTTCGGCCAGGCGGCGCAGGATCTCGCGCTGGGACATGCGCTCGCCCACCTTCAGCGGCAGGGTCATCTTCAGGAAGGAACTGGGATCTCCCAGGCCGTAGATCGACGAGACCGTGGCGACGATCAGTGAATCGGGGCGTTCGAGCAGCGCCTTGGTCGCCGACAGGCGCATCTGCTCGATGTGCTCGTTGATCGAGGCATCCTTCTCGATGAAGGTGTCCGACGAGGGCACGTAGGCCTCGGGCTGGTAGTAGTCGTAGTAGCTGACGAAATACTCGACGGCATTGTCCGGGAAGAAGGCCTTGAACTCGCCGTAAAGCTGGGCCGCCAGGGTCTTGTTGGGCGCCATCACCAGGGCCGGGCGCTGGACGCGCTCGATGACGTTGGCCATGGTGAAGGTCTTGCCCGACCCGGTCACCCCGAGCAGGGTCTGGTGCGACTCGCCCGCGCCGAGTCCCTTGACCAGGGCATCGATCGCGGTCGGCTGGTCGCCGGCGGGCTGATAGCTCGACGCCATGCGGAAACGCCTGGTCATTGTCCTGAATCACTCATCAACATTGCTGGGGCGATTATAATCATGACCTCGTTCGTGGCCGTGACCGGCCGCAAAACCCGAATCCAGTAGGGAGTTCTATCGTGACATTCCGATTTGCATCGCGCGTCAGCCAGGTCAAGCCCTCCGCTACCATTGCCATGGCGGCCAAGGCCGGCGAACTCAAGGCCGCCGGCAAGGACGTCATCTCGCTGAGCATGGGCGAGCCCGACTTCGACACGCCGGCGCACATCCGCAAGGCGGCCGCAGAAGCCATCGAGGCCGGCCAGACCCGGTACACGCCGGTCGACGGCACCCCGGAGCTCAAGCAGGCGGTCATCTCGAAGTTCCAGCGCGACAACGAACTCAGCTACGAACCCAACCAGATCCTGGCCTCCACCGGCGCCAAGCAGAGCCTGTACAACCTGATGCAGGCGCTGATCGGGGAAGGCGACGAGGTGCTGATTCCGGCGCCGTACTGGGTCTCCTACCCCGACATGGCCCGCCTGGCCGGCGGCGCACCGGTGATTCTCAACACCTCGGCCAAGAACAACTACCTGGTCACGCCGTCGCAGCTGGAAGCCTCCATCACCGACCAGACCCGGCTGCTGATCCTCAACTCGCCGAGCAATCCCAGCGGTCGCGCCTACACCCGGGAGCAGCTGGCCGCCATCGGTGAAGTGCTGCTCGAGTACCCCAAGATCGTGATCTGCACCGATGACATCTACGAGCACATCTGGTGGGCCGACGAGCCGTTTTCCACGCTCGCGCAGGTGGTGCCCGCCCTGCAGGACCGCACCCTGGTCGTCAATGGCGTCAGCAAGGCCTACGCGATGACCGGCTGGCGCATCGGCTACACCGCCGGCCCGGCCGAGATCATCAAGGAAATGAAGAAGATCCAGGGCCAGAGCACCTCCAACCCCAGCTCGGTCAGCCAGGCCGCCGCGGTGGCCGCCCTCAACGGCGACCAGAGCTGCGTTGGCGAGATGTGCAAGGCCTTCAAGGAGCGCCACGACTGGCTGGTTCCGGCGCTCAACGAACTGCCGGGCGTGAGCTGCGAACCGGGCGAGGGCGCCTTCTACGCCTTCGCCGATTTCAGCGGCGCCATCGAGAGGCTGGGCATGAGCGACGACATCGAACTGGCGGAGCACCTGCTCGAGAAGGCCCTGGTCGCCTCCGTGCCCGGCACCGCCTTCGGCACGGCCGGCCACCTGCGGCTGTCCTTCGCCTGCGGTCTCGACACGCTGAAAACGGCGGTCGAACGGATCGGCAACGCACTCTAAAACAGCGAGAACACGGGCATGAGCGACGAACCGGCGAACCAGGGGGATCGGGAACCCGAAGAGGAAGAGGGTATTCGCCTCAGCGCCGTGGAGGCACGCGTGCTGGGCTGCCTGGTGGAAAAGGAGGCGACCACCCCGGACGCCTACCCGCTGACGCTCAATGCCACCGTCACGGCCTGCAACCAGAAGACCAGCCGCGATCCGGTGATGAAACTCGAACCGGGTCGCGTCGGCCAGGCCCTGCGCGAACTCGAGCGCAAGGGCCTGGTGCGGCACCAGTTTTCCTCGCGTGCCGAACGCTACCGGCACACCGCCGAGAAGGGCCTGGAGCTGACCGAGGGCCAGCTGGCCGTGGTAGCGCTCCTCATGCTGCGCGGACCGCAGACGGTCAACGAACTGCTGACCCGGAGCGAACGCCTGCACCGCTTCGACGACGCCGACGATGTCGCCTGGACGCTCGAGCGCCTGGCCCAGAAGCAGCCGCCGATGGTGGTCCGCCTGCCGCGTCGTTCCGGCCAACGGGAAGATCGTTACATGCACTTGCTCTGCGGCCCGGTCGACCTCGAAGCCGAGCCGGCCCCGGCGCCTCCCGCCTCCACCTCTTCGCCGGACAGTCCCGCCCCGGATCTCGCCGCCCGCCTGGAAGCGCTCGAGCAGCGGGTGGCCGAACTCGAGGCCCGTCTCGACGCAGAGGACTAAGGAGCGTCCGACGACCCTGCGCGGGTGCCGGTCCCACGGCATGCCGCGCATTTTTCCTACACGACTTCCCGCTTCCGGCCGGATGATGCGGAGCTCACTCGCGAGCCATGCTGGACGCCTCCACTCGAAAAGCGCCGAGGAGGCTTCCCATGATCAAGCGCGACCATTCCGGTTTCACCGTCATCGAACTCCTGATCGCCCTTTCCCTGCTGGCGGTCATCCTGACCCTCGCCGTACCGGCATTTGGCCGATTCATCGAGCAGCAACAACTCACGGCCACGGCCAACAGCCTGGTCGGTCACCTGCAGTTCGCCCGCAGCCAGGCCATTACCCGGGGCACCCTGGTGGCCGCATGCCCGAGCAGCGACGGCCGAACCTGCACGGGCGGCAATCGCTGGGAACAGGGCTGGATCGTCTATCTAGATCCCGAAAAGGCGGGCCAGCCGAAAGCAGCCGAAGACGTGTTGCGGGTGGTTCAGCCCATGCCGGAGCACGTCATGCATTCGGGCGGTCGCTACCGGGTCCGCTTCAAGGACAGCGGAATGGCCTACGGCACCAACCTGACCATCCGGGTCTGCGCCCGGGACAACCCCGACGCGGCGCGTGCCGTCATCGTCTCCAACCCTGGCCGCGTGCGCGCCACCCGCGATGTCGACCCGACCGAATGCGGCGGGTAATCCGTCGCCCGGCCTTGCAGTGTTGACGCGGCCGCAGTAGGATTGAAACGGTTGTTTGAATCGAGCGTTTCAATTGTCCGTTTCGACCCGTGACCGCATTCTCGACGCCGCCGAGGGCCTGTTCGCCGATCAGGGCTTTCACCTGACGACGCTCAGGCAGATCACGCAGGCCGCCGAGGCCAACCTGGCCGCGGTCAACTACTACTTCGGCTCCAAGCAGGAACTGATCCGCGCCATCTTCCGGCGCCGCCTCGATGCCCTCAACGCCGCCCGACTCGAACGGCTGGACGCCATCGAGGACGACGGCAGCCGGCCCGACCTGGAGGCCGTCCTCGACGCCTTCGTGGAACCCGCGCTGGAATTCACGCGCGGCGGAGACGCCGAGGGCCAGCGGTTCATGCAGCTGCTCCTGCGCGCCTTCGCCGACCGCGACACGGCGCTTCACGAAGCCATGCGTCACGAGTACGCGCACGTGATGCGCCGATTCGCCGACGCCGTTTCCGGCGCACTGCCGGGTGCCGACCCTACGCGCCTTCGGCACCAGCTCGACTTCATTGTCGGCGCCTTGACGCTGACCATGGCCGAATCGGCGCTCAAGGACACACGAATCATCGCCGCCGAGTTGGTGCAGTTCGCCGCTGCCGGCCTGCGCGGCAGTCTCGACCACCGAATCCCTGAAAGTGCCCGACGCACTCTGGAGGCAACATCATGACCTGGTTGTTGATCATCGCACTCGCCGTGGGCCTGCTCGCGCTGGCCTGGTTCCGCTCCCCTTCCTGGTTGGCTGCACTCGTGGCCATAGCCGCCCTGGTGGGCATCATCTGGCAGGCGGCGTCCTGGCCGGTCATCACGCTCTACGCGCTGGCCGCGGCAGCACTGACCGTCGTCGCCATTCGGCCGCTGCGCCGCACGTTGGTCTCCGATCGCCTGTTCGGCTGGTTCAAGTCCGTCATGCCCTCGATCTCCGATACCGAGCGCGAGGCACTCGACGCGGGCACGGTCTGGTGGGACGCGGAACTGTTCTCCGGCCGCCCGCGCTGGAAGAAGCTTTTCGGCATCGACAAGCCGGCGCTTTCGGCGGAGGAACAGGCCTTCCTCGACGGCGAGGTCGAGGAGCTGTGCGCCATGCTCGACGAATGGCAGATCAACAAGGATCTCAAGGACCTGCCCCCTGAGGCATGGAACTTCATCAGGGAAAAGCGCTTCCTGAGCATGATCATTCCCAAGGAGTACGGCGGACTCGGCTTCTCTGCCCAGGGCAATGGTGCGGTGGTCACGAAGATCGCCACCCGCAGCTTGTCGGCAGCCGTGTCGGTGATGGTGCCCAACTCGCTCGGCCCGGGCGAACTGCTGATGCATTTCGGCACCGACGAGCAGAAGAACCACTACCTGCCCCGCCTGGCCCGGGGCGAGGACATCCCCTGCTTCGCGCTGACTTCCCCGCTGGCCGGCTCCGACGCGGCTTCCATGCCCGACGAGGGCATCGTCTGCAAGGGCAGCTACAAGGGCGAGGAAGTGCTCGGCCTGCGCGTGAGCTGGGACAAGCGCTACATTACCCTGGCACCGGTCGCCACGGTGCTCGGCCTTGCGTTCAAGGCGAAAGACCCCGACGGCCTCCTGGGCGACCAGAAGAACCTCGGCATCACCTGCGCGCTGATCCCCACCGACACGCCCGGCGTCGAAATCGGCGATCGCCACCTCCCGGGCGGCAGCATCTTTCTCAACGGCCCGACCCGCGGCAAGGATGTGTTCATTCCGCTCGACTGGGTCATCGGCGGGCGCGAGCGCGTCGGCCAGGGCTGGCGCATGCTGATGCACTGCCTGGCCGCCGGCCGCGCCATCTCCCTGCCGGCCCAGAGCGTGGCCAACGGCAAGCTCACCAGCCTGACCACCGGCGCCTACGCCCGGGTCCGCTACCAGTTCAAGCAGCCCATCGGCCATTTCGAGGGAATCGAGGAGCCGCTGGCCCGCATTGCCGGCGAGACCTACCGCATGGAGGCGGCGCACAAGCTCACGCTCAGCGCGCTCGACCACGGCGAAAAGCCGGTGGTGCTTTCGGCCATTCTCAAAGCCTACCTGACCGAGGCCAATCGCCGCGTGCTCAACGACGCCATGGACGTCCATGGCGGCAAGGCGGTGGTCGAGGGACCGAACAACTACCTGTCGATCCCGTGGCAGTCGATCCCGGTCGCGATCACCGTCGAGGGCGCCAACATCCTGACCCGCTCGATGATCGTCTTCGGCCAGGGCGCGATTCGCTGCCATCCCTACCTGCTCAAGGAAATGATGTCGGCAACCGACGACGACCCGAAGGCTTTCGACAGCGCCCTGTTCGGCCACATCGGATTCGTCCTGTCCAACTTCGTGCGCGCGCCGGTGCTGGGGCTGACCGGCGGACGCCTGAGCCGCTCGCCGGTTTCAGGCGCCACCGCCGGCCTGTACCGCAAGGTCAACCGCCTCAGCGCCGCCTTCACCCTGGTGGCCGACCTGTGCCTGCTCATCCTGGGCGGCAAGTTCAAGTTCAAGGAAAAGCTCTCGGGTCGCCTGGCCGATGCGCTGGCTCACCTGTACATGGCATCGACCGTGCTGCGTCGCTACGAGGACGACGGGCGGCCGGAAGAGGACCTGCCGCTGGTCCGGTGGGCTGTGGCCGACAGCCTGCACCAGGCCGAGGACGCGTTGTTCACCGTACTCCAGAACTTCCCCGTTTCCGGCCTGGGCGGCCCGCTGCGCGTGCTGCTATTCCCCTGGGGCCGCCGGCATCACCCGGTCGACGACCGCACCACGCATCGCATTGCCCGCCTGACGATGGAGGCCTCGCCGAGCCGCGAGCGCCTGATCGCCGGGGCCTACCAGTCGCGCGCCGACGACGGCACGGGCTTGCTGGCCCAGGCCTTCGAGGCCGTACTCAAAGCCGCCCCCGCGGAGATGGCGGTGCGCAACGCCCTGAAGGTTGTGCCCACGCCGGTCAACGTGGACGAAGTGGTCCAGAAGGCCGTGTCCGCCGGGGTGATCACCGAAGAGCAGGCCACCGACCTCAAGCGCGCGCAGGAGTTGACGGCCAAGGTCATTGCCGTCGACGAGTTCACGCCCGAAGAGATCGGCGGCCAGCAGGCCATGCAGCCGCCTGTGGCCAAGGCCAGCTGAAACCCTGTAACCACGGAAGACACGGAAATCACGGAATGATCAAGCTTTACCCGTGCGATTCCGTGCCTTCCGTGGTTCCTGCTTTTATCAACCATCTCGAACGCACAAGGACGACAAATGACGGATCACAAGCTTCAGGTACGACGTGCCGCGGTACTCGGTGCCGGGGTGATGGGTGCGCAGATCGCCGCCCACCTGACCGCCGCCGGCATTCCGGTCGATCTCTACGACCTGCCCAGTGACGACGGTCCGCGCAGCAAGCTGGCCGCCGAGGGCATCCAGCGCCTGACCAAGCTCAAGCCGGCACCGCTGGCCCGAAAGGACCTGGCCGAATTCATCAGGCCGCTGAACTTCGCCGACGACCTCGACAAGCTCGTCGACTGCGACTTCATCGTCGAAGCCGTAGCCGAGCGCATGGACATCAAGCGCGACCTCTACGGCAAGATCGCACCCCATGTCCGCGACGGCGCGATCTTCGCCTCCAACACCTCCGGCCTTTCGATCACCGACCTGTCCAAGGAGCTGCCTGAATCCCTGCGCGGTCGATTCTGCGGCGTGCACTTCTTCAACCCACCGCGCTACATGCACCTGGTGGAACTGATTCCGCACGCCGGCACCGACGCGAAGGTCATGGATCTGCTCGAGGATTTCCTGACGCGCAACCTGGGCAAGGGCGTCGTCCGCGCCCGCGACACGGCCAACTTCATCGGCAACCGGGTGGGCATGTTCACGATGCTGTCGACCATGCACCACGCCGATCGCCTCGGGCTGGGCTTCGATACGGTCGACGCCCTCACCGGTCCGGCCATCGGCCGGCCCAAGAGCGCCACCTTCCGGCTGGCCGACGTGGTCGGGCTCGATACCATGGGCAACGTCATCAACACCATGAAAAACCAGCTCGAGGGCGATCCCTGGCACGCCTGGTTCGAGCAGCCGGCGTGGCTCCAGCAACTGGTCGAGGCCGGCGCCGTCGGCCAGAAGGCCGGCGCGGGCGTGTTCAGGAAGGAAGGCAAGACCATTCGCGTCCTGGACCCCTCCTCCGGCGACTATCGCGACACCGACTACGGCCTGCCCGAGGACGTGCAGAAGATCCTGGCGATCAAGGATCCGGGCGAGAAGCTCGCCGAGCTGGCCAAGTGCGAGAACGCCCACACCGAGTTCCTCTGGTCGATCCATCGCGACCTGTTCCACTACTGCGCCTACCACCTGGCCGACATCGCCGATAGCGCGCGCGAGGTCGATCTCGCCATCCGCTGGGGCTACGGCTGGAAGATCGGACCATTCGAAATCTGGCAGTCGGCCGGCTGGAAAGCCATGGCGGACCTGGTCAAACGCGACATCGAACAGGGCCGTACCGGCGTGGACGCGGGCTTACCCGACTGGGTCGGCAGCATCGAGGCCGCCCACACCCCGGAGGGCTCCTGGGCGGCCGACGAGGCGCGCTACCTGCCGCGCCCGGACCTGCCGGTGTTCCAGCGCCAATACCAGCCGGTGCGCCTGCTCGGCGAGAAGGCCGAATCCGGCAACACGGTCCACGAAACCGATTCGATCCGCCTGTGGACCCTGCACGACGACATCCTCATCGCCAGCCTCAAGAGCAAGATGGCGGTCATCGACAACGGCGTCGTCGACGGACTCAACGAGGCGATCGAACTTGCCGAATCGGGATACGAGGGCCTGGTGATCTGGCAGCCCAACGGCCCGTTCTCCGCCGGCGCCAACCTCAAGGCCGCCGCCGACGCCATCCAGAAGGGCGACTTCGACAGCGTGCGCGAGCTCGTCGCCGGCTTCCAGGCGGTCAATCTCCGACTGCGCTATTCCACCGTACCCTCGGTCGCCGCGGTGCGCGGCCTGGCCCTGGGCGGCGGCCTGGAGCTGGCCATGCACGCGGCCACGCGCGTCGCCCACCTGGAAAGCTACATGGGCCTGGTCGAGGCCGGTGTGGGGCTGCTGCCGGCCGGCGGCGGCCTGGGCACCCTGGCCATGCAGGTCGTCGACGACACGAAGGCCGGCGACACCTATCCCCTGCTCGAAAAACGCTACAAGCAGGTCGCCATGGGCCAGGTCGCCGGCTCGGCCATGGAGGCGCGCGAGATGGGCTACCTGCGCGAGCACGACCGCATCGTCATGCACGAGCACGAGCTGCTGCATGCCGCCCATTTCGAGGCACGGGCGATGGCCGCCGCCGGCTACCGCTCACCGCTGGCGGGAAGGAGCTTCCCGGCTGCCGGCGACGTCGGCATCGCCACGCTCAAGATGCTGCTGGTCAACATGCTCGAGGGGCACTTCATCTCCGAGCACGATTACGAAATCGGCTCGCGCATCGCCACGGTCTTGTGCGGCGGCGAAATCGACCGCGGCTCGAAGATCGACGAGGAATGGGTCCACCGTCTCGAACGCGAGCATTTCCTGGAACTGTGCGCCATGGAAAAGACCCAGGAGCGAATCGCCCACATGCTCAAGACCGGCAAGCCGAAGCGCAATTGATAGACAGAGATCAAAAGCGAGGAACCACGGAACTCACGGAACACACGGAAAAGGAATTCCCGATACTTCCGTGCATTCAGTGTCTTCCGTGGTTCCATGTTGAAGGAATCTGGTAAAGGAATTCGAAGATGAATGATGCATACGTAGTTTCAGCCGTGCGGACGCCCGTCGCCCGGGCGTTCAAGGGCGCTTTCCGGAATTACCGTCCGGACGACATGCTGGCCCACGTAATCCGCGAGGCCATGGCCGAGGTCCCCGAGCTCGACGCCAAGCGCGTCGAGGACGTGATCGTCGGCTGCGCCATGCCGGAAGCCGAACAGGGCATGAACGTTGCCCGCATCGGCGCCCTGTTGGCCGGCCTGCCCGACAACGTGCCGGGCGTGACCGTCAACCGCTTCTGCTCTTCGGGCCTGCAGACCATCGCCATGGCCGCCGACCGCATCCGCCTGGGCGAAGCCGACGTGATGATCGCCGGCGGCACCGAAACCATGACCATGGTGCCGATGATGGGCCACAAGGTGGCCATGAACCCGAAGGTTTTCGAAGACGACAACGTCGCCATCGCCTACGGCATGGGCATCACCGCCGAGAAGGTGGCCAACAAGTGGGGCGTCTCGCGCGAGGACCAGGACGAGTTCGGTTACCAGTCGCACCAGAAAGCGATCAAGGCCATCGACGGCGGCGAGTTCACCGAGATCCGTCCGGTGACGGTGACCAATCGCGTGCCCGGCCCGGACGGCACGGTGCGCGAGACCGAGACCGTCGTGGACACCGACGAGGGACCGCGCCGCGATACCACGCCGGAGGCGCTGGGCAAGCTGCGAACGGTGTTCGATGCCAAGGGCAGCGTCACCGCGGGCACCAGCTCGCAGATGTCCGACGGCGCCGGCGCCCTGGTGCTGGTTTCCGAGCGGGTGGTCAAGGAGCTGAACCTCAAGCCGCTGGCCGTCTTCCGCGGCTTCTCCGTGGCCGGCGTGCCGCCGGAGATCATGGGCATCGGCCCGATCGAGGCCATCCCCAAAGTGCTCAAGCAGACCGGAATCGGCAAGGACGAGCTCGACTGGATCGAACTCAACGAGGCCTTCGCCGCCCAGGCACTGGCCGTGATCCGCAACACCGAGCTCGATCCGGGCAAGGTCAACCCGCTCGGCGGCGCGATCGCCCTGGGCCACCCCCTGGGCGCGACCGGCGCGGTGCTCGCGGCCAAGATGATCCACGGCCTGCACCGCCGCAACCAACGCTACGGCATGGTCACCATGTGCGTCGGCACCGGCATGGGCGCCGCCGGCATTTTCGAACGAGTTTAAGGCATAAAAAAGGCGGCGCAGGGGATGCGCCGCCTCAACCCCCCAGCGAGTCCCGGGCAGGACTCTCCTGGGTGCGCCCGTACCAGCAAACGGGCTGACCTGCCAATGCTGTTGCGACACAGTCTGACAAAAGCCCGCGCATCCGGATAGAAGCAATTCGCCCCGACGAGGGGTAAGAAATCAACCCGTCCGCTTGTAGGAAATTTCCTACAAGCGCGACCGGCGATCGCGCAGGCGGTCGCGCAGCTGGGCCTGCCAGTAGATTCCCTGTCCCACGGCACGGCCCAGAGGCCCGCCGGCCCAGACCGGTCGCCAGCGCTCGAACTCAGCCAGGCGCCGGCCGTCGCCGCAGAGGGCTTCGGCCATGACTTCACCGGCCAGCGTCGTCGTGGCCATGCCGTGCCCGCCGAAGGCCAGTGCGTGCCAGACGCCCTCCCGGCTGCGTCCCAGCAGCGGCATTTCGTGTCGCGCATAGCTCATCCAGCCGCCCCAGGCGTACTCGAGCTGCACGTTCGCCAGATCGGGAAATACGCGCGCCAGGTCGCGCCGCATCAGGCGGCGTATGGCGGTCGGCGAGCGGCTGGCCATGGAGATGCGACCGCCCCAGAGAAGCCGGGAATCGGGCAGGGGGCGATAGTAGTCGAATGCGAAACGCGTGTCGTAGACCGCCACCGGGCGTTGCAGGCGGTCTGCCAGTCGATCGCCGAGGGGTTCGGTGACCGCAATGTAGGTGGCCACGGGTTGCAGCGCGCGCTGCACCGACGGCACCAGTCGGCGATCGTAGCCGCCGGTGGCCAGCACAAGCTCGTCGGCCTCCAGCGTTCCGTGATCGGTTTCCACCCGCCAGCGGCCGCGGGATCGGTCGACGCTCAGCGCGCGAGAGCTCCCAAAAACCCGGCCGCCCGCGGTTTCGATGCGCTCGGCCAGTCCGCGAATATGCCGCAGCGGGTGAAAGTGGAAACTGCCGGGCTCGAACAGGCCGCCGCCGTATCGACTCGAGCGCACCCAGTCGCCCATCTCCGCGGCCGGAATCCATTCGAGTTCGAAACCGAGCCGCCGGCGCATCCGCTCGGCCGTGGCCTGCATTGTCTCCGGTTCGTCGAACCAGTCTGCGAGGAGGACCCCGGCGTCGTTGACCTGGCAGTCGATGCCGAAACGGTCGATGCGGCGGCGAATCAGCGCGACCGCGTCGCACGTGTAGCCGTGCAGGCGGGCGGCCGCCTCCTCGCCGACCTGGTCGATCAGGGCGTCGTTGCCCAGCGAGTAGCCCGCAAACACGAAGCCGCCGTTGCGACCGGAGGCGCCGGCGCCCGGCCCCTGGTCGTCGAGTACGGCCACGTCCTCGAGGCCGCGTTCGACCAGCCCCAGTGCCGTGGAAATGCCCGCCAGGCCGGCGCCGACGATCGCCACGCGGCAACGCTGCCGCCCCTCGAGCACCGGCCAGTCCCGCGATCCGGCCTCGGACTCGTACCAACTCGTCCCCGGCCAGTGTTCGACGCCGGTGTTCATGGCAGCCCGCCGCTCAGGTGATAACATGATGTGGATAACTCAAAGGAGGTGCTCATGGGCAAGTCAACCAAGTACGAAGCCAAGGTGCCGGACGAAAACGGCATCATCCCGTACACCGACGAAGAGCATAGCGTCTGGCGCGACCTGTATGCACGCCAGATCGAGGTCATCCGGGGACGGGTCTGCCAGGAATTCCACGACGGCCTGGAGATTCTCGACCTGCCCCACGACCGAATTCCCCAGCCCAAGGAAGTCTCGGAGGTGCTGCGCGAGCGCACCGGCTGGGAAGTCGCGCCGGTGCCGGCGCTGATCAACTTCGACAAGTTCTTCAAGCTGCTCTCGGAGAAGAAGTTCCCTGCCGCATCCTTCATTCGCACCCGCGAATCGATGGATTACCTGCAGGAGCCCGACATCTTCCACGAGATCTTCGGCCACACCACCATGCTCACGCACCAGGCCTTCGCCGACTTCACCCACGCCTACGGGCTGGCGGGGGTCAAGGCCTCCAAGAAGGAACGCGTCTTCCTGGCCCGCCTGTACTGGTTCACGGTCGAGTTCGGCCTGATCCAGAACGGCAGCCAGCTGAGCATCTACGGCGGCGGCATCGCCTCCTCGCCCGGTGAAACCGTCTACTCGCTCGAGAGCGATGAGCCCATTCGCCGGCCGTTCGACCCCATCGACGCGCTGCGCACGCCGTACCGCATCGACATCTACCAGACGGTCTACTATGTGCTCGACCGGATGGACGACCTGTTCGAACTGGCCAATACCGACCTGCTCGCCCTGATCCGCAAGGCACGCGCGCTGGGCGAGTTCGAATCCACCTATCCACCCAAGAACAAGGAAGCAGCCTGATCATGTCCGATACCCTGACCGACAAGAAGTGCGTCCCCTGCGAAGGGGGCACCGATCCGCTCGACCGCAATCGCGCCGAGGAGCTGCTCGCGCAGATCCCCGGATGGCAGATCGACGCTGACGGCAAGAAGATCTATCGCCGCTTCGAGTTCAAGGGGTTCTACAAGACCATGGCCTTCATCAACGCCATGGCCTGGATCGCCAACCAGGAGGGCCACCATCCGGACTTCGAAGCCGGCTACAACTTCTGCCTGATCCATTTCACCACCCACGCCATCGACGGGCTGAGCGAGAACGATTTCATCTGCGCAGCCAAGGTCAACGCACTGCTGGATGAATAAGCCCTCGACGGCCCGCAGCGGGGCCCCGCTGGCCGAAGATCTGGCCAGAGCCCGGGCGACGGTCAACGAGATCATCGTCGACAAGGGCGAGGTCATCGACCTCGCCTTTTCGGCCCTGCTCGCGGGCGGGCACCTCCTGATCGAGGACCTGCCGGGAGTCGGCAAGACGACGCTGGCCCAGGCACTTTCCCTGGCCGTAGGCGGCGACTGGCAGCGAATCCAGTTCACCAGCGACATGCTGCCGGCCGACATCCTGGGTGTCTCGATGTTCCGCCGCGAAGGCGAGCAATTCGAATTCCGCCCCGGCCCGATCTTCGCCAACGTCGTCCTCGCCGACGAAATCAACCGGGCCACGCCGCGCACCCAGTCGGCGCTGCTCGAGGCCATGGCCGAAGGCCAGGTCACCGTCGACGGTCGAACACACGAGCTGCCCCGCCCGTTCTACGTGATCGCCACCCAGAACCCGCTGGACCTCACGGGCACCTATCCGCTGCCCGACTCGCAGCTCGACCGCTTCCTGCTGCGCACCCGAATCGGCTATCCCTCGGCAGCCGAGGAACGCCGCCTGCTGACCGAGCCCGATCGGCGCAACCTGCTCAAGGACATGGAGCCCTCGCTCGATCCGGGCCGGGTGATGGAGCTGATCGGACTCGCCGGCGAACTCCACGTGTCCGAACCCGTGCTGGACTACATCCAGGCGCTCGTTGCGGCCACCCGCTCGCATCCCGCGGTCAAGGCCGGACTGTCGCCCCGCGCGGCGCTGGCCCTGATCCAGACCGCCAGGGCGCACGCCCTGGTCATGCAGCAGGATTTCTGCCTGCCCGACAACGTCCGCACGATCTTCCCGGCGCTTGCCGGGCACCGCCTGCAACCGGTTGCCGAGTCGGGCATGGACGGCGATGCCGTGGCGGCGGAAATCCTGGAGACCACTCCCGTTCCCTGATGGCCGAAGCCACCGGTTCACGTTCCGGTACGCGGCGCCCGAATCTGCTCGATCGCTGGCTGCGGCGGCGTACGCGCCTCGACCTTCCGCTGACCCTGGCCTACCGCCGAATTTTCATCCTGCCGACCCGATTCGGGTGGATGCTGGGGGTCCTCATGGGCGCGATGCTCATCGGCAGCCTCAATTTCAACAACAATCTCGGTCTGCTGACCACCTTCATCGTCGCCGCCACCGCGGTCAATTCCATGCTGCTGGCCTTCCGCAACCTCGACGGCCTGCAACTGCGCCACGGCAAGGCACGACCCGTCCACGCCGGGGAGCCGGTCGAATGGCGGATGGCGGCGATCAACGAATCGGCGCGCGACCGGACGGGCCTGCAGCTCGACGCCGGTGAGGCGGCAACCGGCTTCGACGTGCCGGCCGAGAGCACGCGGGAGGTCAGCGTGCGGCTGCCGGACCGGCATCGCGGCTGGCACCGGCCCGGCCGCTTGCGCATCCAGACCACCCAGCCGCTCGGCCTGTTCCGGGCCTGGTCCTGGATCGAGCCGACCTCGCCCTTCCTGGTCTGGCCCAAGCCGGCCAGCGGGCCACCGCCCCTGCCCGAAGGCGGCGACGACCGACAGGGCCAGCGCAGTCAGGCCCTCGAGGAAGGAGAAGATTTCCATAGCCTGCGCGAATGGCGCGAAGGCGACCCGCTCCACCGCATCGCCTGGAAAGCGAGCCAGCGCCATCAGACCCTGCTTTCGCGGCAATTCCGGCGCGAGCGCTCACGCGAGGTCTTTCTCAGCCTCGAACGCGCTCCAGGTCGCGATCTCGAAGAGCGGATTAGCATCGTGACCGCCTGGATACTGCGGGCCGAACAAGACAAACGTCCCTGGATCCTCGAAATCGGTGCCAAGCGGCTCGGCCCGGACATCAGCGAACGCCACAAGCACGAATGCCTCCGGGCCCTGGCGGAACTGTGAGCAGGCCTGCAGCGCAGCTGCCGCTGGGCCCGGTCGCCTGGACCGTCGCCGCCTTCCTGGTCGCGGCCCTGCCCCACCTTGTGGCCATGCCGCCGGTGCTCGGCGTCGTGGTGTTCGCGCTGTGCGGCTGGCGGCTGCTGGTGGCCCGGCAAGGTTGGCGCCTGCCGTCCGGCTGGCTGCGGCTGTTGCTGACCATCGCGGCCATCGCGCTGCTGGCGGTCAGCTACGGCGGGCTCTGGGGTCGGCGTGCCGCCACCGGCATGCTCTGCCTGATGCTCGCCGCCAAGATGATGGAACTGTCGCGCCTGCGCGACCTGCGCATGGTGGCCTCGGTGTCGCTGTTCCTGATCGCCAGCCAGTTCCTTTTCGACGAGCGGTTCGTCTTTCTTGCCTACCTGTTCGGCGGCGTGCTGCTGGCTCTCGGCGCACTGCTTCGAATCCAGGAGCTCGACGTCAGCCGTCGGAGCGAACCGCGGGGCGATGTGGCGCTGCTCCGCCACAGCGCCGTACTGCTGGTGTCGGCCCTTCCTTTGGCACTGGCCCTCTGGGTGACCTTTCCCCGCCTGGCCGAGCCGCTATGGGGCCTTCCGGACGAAGTGATGGACGGCAAGACCGGGCTATCGGACAGCATGTCTCCGGGATCGATTGCCAATCTGTTTGCCGACGACTCGCCCGCCTTCCGTGCGGAGTTTGCCGACGAGCCACCGCCCCCCAGCCAGCGCTACTGGCGCGGCCCCGTGCTCTGGCGCTTCGACGGCGACACATGGGAAAGAGCCTTCCTGCCCTCGCGCACCGAAGCCCCGCGGGTTCCACCCGGCCGGAACGACTACCGCTACACCGTTCAACTCGAACCCCACGAACGGCGCTGGCTTTTCGCGCTCGATTACCCGGTCAGCATGCCGGCCGACGCTCGCCTGTCCCTGGACTTTCAGATGACCCGCCGGAATCCGGTCACGACCCTGACCGAGTATTCGGTGCGCAGCAATCCGGACTTCACGGACATGGCGAGACTGCCGGTGACGCTTCGACAACTGGCCGTGAGCCTGCCCGAGGACCGCAATCCGAGAACTCGCGAGATGGCGAGCGAGCTTCGCGCGCGATTCGAAGACGACCGAGCGCTGATCGACCACGTCCTCGACTGGCTGCGAACGGAGCCCTTCTACTACAGCCTGGAGACGGCGCCGCTGGGCCGACACAGCGCGGACGAATTCCTCTTCGACCTGCGTACCGGCTACTGCGAATATTACGCCTCGGCCTTTGCCGTGATGATGCGCGCGGCGGACATTCCGGCGCGCATCGTCACCGGCTATCAGGGCGGTTTCTGGCAGGAAGGCGGACAGTACCTGCTCGTCCGAAACTCCGACGCCCATGCCTGGGTGGAAGTCTGGCTCGAGGGAAGCGGCTGGACGCGCGTCGATCCGACCGCGGCGGTTTCGCCGGCCCGCATCCGAAGCGGCGCGCGCAGCGTGGCCGGCGGCGGCGAGTCATTGGAGTGGCTGCGTGCCCTGCGCAACCGCTACGACCGGCTGCAGCACCTCTGGAATTCCTGGGTGCTGGGCTTCGACGCCGACCGCCAGCAGCGAATGATGACCTTCTTCGGCCTGCCCAACCTCTCGCGAACGGGCATGGCGATTCTCATGGCGGGCATTTTCGGCCTTGTCGTTCTCGCACTCGCCTGGGCCTGGCTACGCCAGCCGGCGCGATCACGCGATCCCGTGCGGCGCGCCTGGCTGCGCCTGGTCCGTCGAATGCGGCGACGCGGTTTGGGCCCCGGACTCGGCGAAACGCCTCTGGCCTGGGCCGAGCGCGTCGCCCATCGGCTTGCCGACGGGGCACGTTTTCTCGAGCTGACAAGGACATACTGCGCCCTGCGCTACGGCGACCGCGGGAACGAGGCCGAACGACAACGCTTCATCCGGGCGGCGCGGAAATTCCCGGTCCAGCGTGCCGTTGAACCGCGACGCGCCGCCAGCGTCTAAACTGGCAGTATCCGATTGGCCTCAAGCACGAGGAGTTCGATCATGAAAGCCATTCGCCTTGCCCTGCCCTTCGCCGCTCTCGCGGCCCTGCTGGCATCGGGTTGCGCCACGGTGCCCGAACCCCTTGGCGGGGAGTATCCGCCGCTCACGCCCGAGCAGTCGGGCGATCAGCACGTCGGCCAGCGCGTACGCTGGGGCGGCAGCATCGTCGATACACGCCCCGGCCGGGAGGAAACCTGCATCGAAGTCCTGGCGCGCTCGCTCGACGACAGCGCGCGCCCCCGGGGCGGCGACGCCAACCAAGGCCGTTTCCTGGCCTGCCGGGAGGGCTTCGAGGACCCCGCTGTTTTCGAGGGCGGGCGGGACATCACCGTCGTCGGCACCCTGACCGGTTTCGTGGAAGGCCGGATCGGAGAGTTCCGCTACGTCTACCCGCGCGTGGCGGCCGACACCCTGTTCCTCTGGGGTGAGGAGCGACCGGTTCGGTACTACCACGACCCCTGGTTCTACGACCCCTGGTGGCCTTATGCCCGGTTCCCCTGGTCACATCCGCGCTGGCATTTCTCGGGCCACATCATCATCAAGGACTGAGACCATCCGGGGCGCCCCGGACTGTTTTTTGATACAGTAAGGAAATGCAACTGACCGCGCGCCAGCAGCAGATCCTGGAGTTCATCGAGCAGCGGGTGGCGGCCGACGGCCTGCCACCCACGCGCGCGGAGATCGTCGAGCATTTCGGCTTCGCCTCGCCCAACGCCGCCCAGTGCCACCTGCGCGCCCTCGCCGACCGCGGCGCCATCGAGCTCCGGCCGGGTCGGGCCCGGGGAATCGTTCCACTGCGTGACCCGACGAGCGCGCCCGCTCCGGACCCGGCCACGACTCGCTCGCTGCCGGTCATCGGGCGGGTTGCCGCGGGTTCGCCTCTGCTCGCCATCGAGAATCTCGAAGACGAAATCCAGGTCGATCCGGGCCTCTTCCACCCCGCACCCGACTATGCCCTGAAGGTCCGCGGCGACAGCATGGTCGGTGCCGGCATCGACGACGGCGACCTGCTGCTCGTTCACAGGACACCCGAAGCGCGGGCGGGACAGATCGTGGTCGCCCGCATCGACGGCGAGGTCACCGTCAAGCGCCTGCGCCGCAAGGGCCGGGGCATCTTCCTCGACAGCGAAAACCCGGCCTACGCGAGCATTCACGTGTCTCCCGGCAGCGATTTCGCCATCGAAGGATTGGCGGTGGGCAGCATTCGCGCCTTCCAGGCTGCGTGAACTTGCGAGCGCCGTGACACCGCATTGAGTAAACTGTCGTCCAGTCCGATCAAACCAATCAACCTCCAGAGGATCAGCACAATGACCCGAAGGTTTTCAACACTCGTACTCCTGGTCAGCGCCCTGCTGGCGACGGGATTCACCCACGCCGAAGAGATTTCCGTGGAGGCCCTGGCCAAGATTCCGAACATCCAGTCGGTATCGATCAGCGCCGACGGCGAGCATCTCGCGGCCATCATCGCCCTGCCCGGCTCGGACAACCGCGAGACGGCCCTGGCGACCTGGGAACTGGACAACATGGGCCAGGATCCCGAGATCACGCCCAGCGGCGACAAGATGAAGTTCATCGCCGCCAGCGCGCTCAAGGCTGGCCGCATGCTCGTGCTAGGTCGACAGGAATGGACCGGTCGCCTGGGCGGCTGCGGCGAGGGCAAGATGTCCGGCGCCACCCGGACCTTCGTCACCAAGGCCTACCTGACCGACGCCGAACACGAAGAATTCGAAGAGGCGTTCGCCCAGAACGTTCGCCGGATCGGAATCAGCGAGAACACCGAGCGTTGCCTGGAACTCAGCGGCGAAGCAAACCTGGTCAGCAACCTGCCCCTGGACCCGCATCGCGTGATTATCCAGCAGCTCAACGGCCTCACCCTGCAGGGCAACTACTATCTGTATGACCTGCGCGACGGCAGCACCGAGCTGCTGGTCAGCTCCAACGCCGGCAGCTCCCCCAGCCTGTTCCATCCCCGCACCGGCGAGGTCCTGGCCCGCAGCGAACTCGAGTCCGTCGACGGCGAATACGTCCAGCGCATCCTGCTGCGCAACGACGAAGGCGAGTTCGAAGTCCACGACAAGCTCACGACCAAGCTCAGCGAACGCCATTCCGTGTCAATCGAGGGCATCGACGAGGAAAGCGGCAAGTTCTACGTGCTCACCGACCAGTTCTCCAACCTGGTTCAGGCGCGCATGTACGACCCCGCCAAGCGCGATTACGACTCCGAGCCGCTGGTGGCGCACGACAAGTACTCGATTTCGGGGCTCGTATTCGGTAACCGACAGTCCAACTTCAACCAGCTGCTTGGCTTCCGGATCGCCGGTCCGCGCATGCAGACCGTTTACGTCGATCCGACCATGCGCAGCATCCAGGACGGCCTGGAGCAGGCCTTCCCCGACCAGCACGTCTCGATCAACGGCTATACCGACGAGATGACGACGGTCCTGTTCAGCACTTCGAGCAATCGGCATCCGCCCACCTATCACCTGCTGCGTGACCGCCAGAAGGTCGAGACCATCGGCAGCCAGCGTCCCTGGATCGAGCCGGACAACATCGGCGAGCAGCGCTGGGTCACCTACGAGGCCCGAGACGGTATGGAAATCCCGGGCATTCTCGACCTGCCGCCGGGCTGGGAGAAGGGCGACGAACCGCTTCCGACCATCATTCATCCCCACGGCGGGCCCTGGGCGCGCGACAGCATGGGCTGGGACGCTTCCGGCTGGGTGCCCTTCCTCACCTCGCGCGGTTACGCCGTGCTGCGCCCGCAGTACCGCGGCTCGGCCGGCCTCGGCCGTGAGCTGTGGATGGCCGGCGACCGGGAATGGGGCAAGAAGATGCAGGACGATAAGGACGACGGCGCCGCCTGGTTGGTCGAACAGGGTATCGCCGACGAAGACCGCATCGCGATCTTCGGCTACTCCTACGGCGGCTTTGCCGCGGTGGCGGCCACGGTGCGTCCCGACGGCCCCTACAACTGCGCCATCGCCGGCGCCCCGGTCAGCGACCTGGGCCGCCTGGGCGTGACCTGGAGCGATAACCGCCTCCAGCGCATCCTGCAGGGCCAGACCGTCACCGGCATGGACCCGATGCGCAATACCGACAAGGCCGACATCCCGATCCTGCTCTACGTCGGCGACCGCGACGTGCGCACGCCGTCCTGGCACGCAGAGAACTTCTACAACGCGGTCAAGGAGCACGTGCCAGCACGCTTCGAGCTGGTGCCGGATATGCCCCACAGCCTGCCCTGGTATCCGCGCCACCACACCAAGACACTGGGGCTGATCGAGGAATTCCTCAGCAGCAGCCACTGCGGGATGGACACCCGCGCCTGACCTGAGCGCTGACGACCCGCTTTCAGAAAGCCCGCCGCGTCTCACGATGCGGCGGGTTTTTTTTCGTTCATTCGTTGATTCGTTCGTTCCGGCGCGTTGGACACCTGGGGCCTGGAGACGTCTGGCGACCGCGAACATTGTGGGGGTCTCGACACTTCGCGAGCGTTTGTCGAGGCGGAGCCTGTGGTTGCAGTGCGAGCCTCGACCAGTCAAAGGCGTTTCGCCCGGGCCCGCTTTGCGGGGTCTTGCGGCGACTCACTTTTGTCAATTGCGGCCGACCCGCGAGAACAGGGTTGCACCGAGGCTCAGCTCGCTGTGAAGCGTTCGTGGCAAGGCGTCGGTGCGCCGGTGTAGTCATCGCTCCATCAAGCGCCGACAACACAGTCCACGGGCGCTTCGCGCGCGCCAGCTGAGGGGATTCGGAGGGGTAGGATGCGTGGAGCGAAGCGCAACGCATCGCCTGATGCGTTACGGCTAATGGGCCTCCACGCATCCTACGCTGTACCGGCCGACCCGGAGCAATCGCCTCGAAGCCAGGCCGCCCTCCTGCCGGCTTCGTCCCATTCCGGAAGGGGCCACCGGATCCTCAGACGGAAGCTTCGCGAAGGCACCGCCCCGAAGGGGCCAGCCACCACAGCAACCCAAGGACCGAACCAACCGAGCGTGGGACTTTGACGTTGAAGCGCGATTTTGGTGACTTTTTCGCTCTGGAAAAACGTTACCCGGCGCAAGTGCCTGCGAAGCAGGCCGGCCGGAACACCTTTGACTTGTCGAGGATCGCACTGCAGCCAGTCGCACCGCCGTGCCTAGCGCCCGCGAGGTGTCGGGACCCCCACACCGCCCGGTGGCACCAACATCACCCAAGCCCCCAACGCAAAACGCGCCGGAACGAAAGAACGAAAGAACGAAAGAACGAAAGAACGAAGGAGCGAAGGAGCGAAGGAACGAGCAAAAAACCGCGCATAAAAAAAGGGCGGCGCTTTCGCGCCGCCCCAAAGGGTCTTCAGAAGCGTTCGTTTGCTTAGAAGTAGTAGTTGAACCGAACGAACCCGGTCCGACCACGCATGTCGTACTGGGTCGCCACCAGCGGGATGTTGCCACGGCGAGTGGCGACACCGCTGGAAACGATCGGCGGCTGCTCATCGAAGATGTTGCGCACGCCGGCCAGCACCGACCACTTGTTCTGCTCGTACAGCACCGAGAAGGTGTTGTAGAGGCCGCGCTCGGCGGTCAGGTCGCGGTAGGCCGGATCGAAGCCGAAGTAAGTGGTCTCTTCGTCCAGATCACGCTTTTCGTCGGTGCGACGGATGTACTCGATGTACCAGTTGAACGTCCAGTCGTCACGCGTCAGCGAAGCGCGCAGGTTGCTGACCAGCTTCGGACGGCCGATGGTGCCGTTGCGGTTGTTGTCGTCGAAACCCTGGGCCAGGTTCGGATCGAACAACTGCTCGAGGTCCTCGAACACCCAGGTGCTCTGGTTTTCGACAACCAGGCGGCCGAAGGAGAACAAACCGTCGTAGCGGAAGTTGACGTCAACACCGCGGGTCTTCTGACGGTCCACGTTCAGGTACGAGTCACGCACTTCGGTAATCGCGAACGGTGCCGTGGGATCGTCGGCCGGATTGCGGTCGAAGAGATCGCAGAACGCGTTCGGGAAGTTCGGCGAACCGTAGCAACCGCCCAGGATGCTGGCGCCGCCGAGCTGCGCGACCTGGTCTTCCACTTCCATTTCGAAGTAGTCAACGGCAATGCTGAAATCGGCGAAGGACGGCGTCAGGATCAGGCCGGCGGTGAAGGCGGTGGAGGTTTCCGGCTCCAGCACGCCGATGCCGCCGCCGGAGACGATGGTCGCCGAGGAAGCACCGCCCGCGTAGTCACCGGGGATACCGGCCGCGGCGCAGTTGGCGCGAATGAAGTCGTTGTTGCTCTCCTGCCAGTCGACGCAGGGATCGATCGACAGCTGGCTCAGGAACGCGGTCTGGTCACCCAGGTAGAGTTCGTAGAGCGCCGGCGAACGATAAGACGTGCCGTAGGTGCTGCGCAGACGAACCGTCGGGTTGATCTGCCAGTTCAGGCCCGCCTTCCAGACCGAGTCGGAACCGGTCGAATCGTAGTCGAACCAACGGCCCGAGGCGTTGAGGGTCAGCGACTCGAACGGCGTTTCGCCGGCGAGCAGCGGGACTTCGATTTCGGCGAAGCCTTCCATCACCTGGTCGTCACCCTTGGTGACCTGGGCGGAGGTGGAACCCCACAGGTTGCCGTTCTGCGAAAGCTGGCTCGGCTGGTCGTCGATGCTGAAGTCGCGGTACTCGGCACCGAAGGCCACGCCCACCGGACCGGCCGGCATCTGGAACAGGTCGCCGGTGATGATACCGGTGGTCACGAACTGGTCGTAAACCGTGTTGCCGGTGTGCATTGCGCCGACGGCGTTGACGAGTTCGTCCATGCCCTGACCGCTCAGGTAGAACGGGTCGAAGTAGTTCAGGTCCGGACCGTCCGGGTCGAAGCGGACGTCGCCGGAACGCGAGGCCACGATGCCATTGCTGGTGTAGTCACCGTCGGAACGCGAATACGAAGCGTCGACGCTCCAGGTCCACAGGCTGTTGCCGATAACCCCTTCCAGACCCGTGGCGACGTAGTAGTAGTCCACTTCGACGTTGCCGTTGGACGGGTAAGGCATGACCGGCTGCGCGATACCCGAGGGAACCGGCGAAGCGAAGGTGTTGTTGTTCGGATACTGGTAGGCCGGGATGACGGCGGTGGTGCCGCCCATCAGCGGGAAGAACTGGCGCCAGCCTTCGGTGGTCGTTTCACGCTTGTTGTAGAGCCACTCGGTATCCCAGGTGACGCCGCCGGCGAAGTCCAGGTTGAACTCCGAGGCGCCGTAGACGCTCATGCGCTCCTGGCGGTTGATGGCCATGTCCGTGTCGGCGAACGGGAAGTTCAGCACGTCTTCGTAGAAGGCCTGTCCGCCGGGATCGTCGTAGCGGCCGTTGGCACGCGGGCGGTAGCCCGGGATCAGGCCGATGGTCTGGCCGTCCGGCGCCGGAATGTAGCGATCGCCGAACACGGCGTCGATGACGGTGTTGGCGTACAGGTTGTCACATCCCGCCAGGTCCGTACCCGCCAGGATCGAGCGATCTTCGCGGTCGATGCGGTTGCCATCGGCATCCCAGAAATAGTCCTGCGGGCAGCTCAGGAAGTCACGATCGCTGCGGCGCAGTTCTTCCTGGAAGAAGTACTCGGCCGCAACCACCACGCTGCCGCTGGCGAAGTTCCAGCCGTAACCGGCCGAACCCTGATAGACCGCACCGCCGGATTCTTCGGGCTGGTTGATCTGCAGGGAGACTTCGCCACCGTCGAGGTTCTTGCGCGTGATCACGTTAGCCACGCCGGCAACGGCGTCGGAACCGTAGATCGAGGAGGCGCCGTCCTTGAGCAGCTCGACGCGCTGGACGATGACTTCCGGGATCACGTTGAGGTCGAAGGCGCCGACCTGGCCGCGAACGCCGGCCGGACCGGGGCGACGGTTGTTGAGCACCACCAGCGTGCGCTGGGCGCCCAGACCGCGCAGGGACAGCGAGTTGATACCCGTGCCGCCCTCGATCACGAAACCGTTGAAGGTGTTGTTGAACTGGGTCGAGCCGGCCGCCACGCTGGAGCGCTGCAGGTATTCGGCCGTGTCGACCTGGCCGACCTGCGCCTGCGTTTCGGCGGTAATCACCTGGACCGGCGAGGTGGAACTGTACTCGGCGCGGCGAATCAGCGAGCCGGTGACCTGGACACGGCCGAGGTCGGCGGCCCCTTCATCCTCATCGTCCTCGTCCGTCGTCTCTTCGGCGACGTCTTCTTCCGACTCGGAATCCTGGTCCTGCGCCATTACCGGGTTCCACACGAGACCCAGCATTGCGAGGAAAAACAACAAGCTGGCGAGGGCCAGCCTACGCTTGATGAGAGTCAACATCCCTTTTTACTCCCTGAAGTTACAAATTGGTTAAGGGAGTATAGCCGCTCGATTCCGGGCGGGCAATCGTTAAATGCCCCGAATTTGATCACATGTGTGAACTAAACGAAGCGAAACGGGTCCCGGTCGACCAGGAATGGAAGGGCCGTGCGGAAGTCGTCGAGCGCGGCCTTGTCGAGGGTGGCCCGCCCGCAGGTTGCGATGGGCCCGAGCTCGAGGAGGCGCTTTCCGTCCGGAGCGCGAGCAACGGTGTCCCCGGCATAGTCGAGATCGTTGCCGTCGCGGCCGCAGCGGTTGACGCCGATGACGTAGGCCTGGTTCTCGATCGCCCGGGCCTTGAGCAGGCTGCGCCAGTGATCGGCACGGGGCGCCGGCCAGTTGGCCACGTAAATCTGGATGTCGAAGTCGCGGTCGTTGCGGCACCAGACCGGAAAGCGGAGATCGAAGCAGACCTGAAGGTCGATGCGCCAGCCCTTCCACTCGACGACGACCTGCCGGTCGCCGGGGCTATAGCGCTCGTCCTCGCCGCCGAAACCGAAGCGATGACGCTTGTCGTAGGTTATGGGCTCACCGTCTGGCGGCATGAAGACCATGCGGTTGAAGCGCCTGCCCTCGCCGCCGTCGATCACGAGGCTGCCGCAAACCGCGGCATCGCGTGAGCGCGCCTGCTCGCGCAACCAGGCCACGCTCGGGCCGTCCATGGATTCAGCCTCGAGGCCGGCATCGCCCAGGAAACCGGTGGAGAAGGTCTCCGGTATGACGTAGAGATCGCAGCCGGGCTGGGTGTCCATCATCGCCGCCAGGCGGCGGCGATTGGCATCCGGGTCCTGCCAGACGAGGTCGGCCTGGACCAGGCCGACCTCGAGGGTCTCGGCAACGTCTTGCGCTGCCGACACCGATCAGGCCTTCTGGATGGCCTCGACCAGCGCGTCGGCGAAGCCGGAGGTCTTGACCTCGGTGGCGTCGTCGCGCTGCCGGGCGAAGTCGTAGGTCACCGTGCCGCCGACGACCACCTTTTCGAAGGCGTCTTCGATCAGGCGACCCACTTCCGGCCAGCCGATGTAGTCGAACATCATCACACCCGAGAACAGCAGCGAGGACGGGTTGACCTTGTCCTGGCCGGCATACTTGGGCGCCGTGCCGTGGGTGGCCTCGAACACCGCCACGTGGTCGGCCATGTTGGCCCCCGGTGCGATACCGATGCCGCCGACTGAGGCCGCGGCCGCGTCGGAGAGGTAGTCGCCGTTGAGGTTCATGGTCGCCAGCACGTCGAACTCGGCCGGACGCAGCTGCAGCAGCTGGAACATGATGTCGGCGATGCGGTCCTTGATGACGATCTTGCCTTCGGGGCGCTTGCCGTCGTGCTTTTCCCAGAGCTCGTCTTCGGTGATGGTGACGTCGCCGAATTCTTCGGCTGCGAGTTCGTAACCCCACTTGCGGAAGGCGCCCTCGGTGAACTTCATGATGTTGCCCTTGTGGACCAGGGTCACCGATTCGCGATTGTTCTCGATGGCGTACTCGATCGCCTTGCGCACCAGGCGCTTGGTGCCGAACTCGGAAATCGGCTTCACGCCCAGGCCGGCGCCGTCGAAGAACTTGGCGCCCATTTCTTCGCGCAGGAACTTCGCCAGCTTCTCGTTCTCGGCCGTGCCGGACTCGAACTCGATCCCGGAATAGACGTCCTCGGTGTTCTCGCGGAAGATCACCACGTCGAAGTCATCGGGCTTGCGCAGCGGCGAAGGCACACCCTGGTAGTACTTGACCGGGCGCACGCAGGCGTAGAGATCGAGCGTCTGGCGCAGCGACACGTTGAGCGAACGGAAGCCTTCGCCGACCGGCGTGGTGAGCGGGCCCTTGATGGCCACGGTCAGGTCCTTGATCGCGTCGAGGGTTTC